>DATNQS010000095.1:0-4303 GCA_036703925.1 Candidatus Sericytochromatia bacterium | reverse complement strand
CCACGTCCACTGCATAGCCTTCACGGGTCAAAAGGAGGCTCAACGGGTCTGCCATTTCTACTTCGTCATCTACCAAAAGAATCCGCATCAGAGCGATTAGCCTCTAGCCATCAGCTTTCAGCTATTATTATCGTGCTGATTACTAACTGTCGATCGCTAAAGGCTGTTTATGCTGACCATTGCACTCCCCAAGGGCGAACTTCTCTCTGACAGCATTCGACTGTTGAAGGCAGTGGGACTGGATTTCAGCGTGTTTCTCGATCCATCCAACCGCTTGCTGCAAATTACTGACCCCACTGGAACGGCAAAGGCATTCTTGGTGCGGAACTATGACGTGCCAGTGTATGTGGAATACGGTCAGGCGCAGCTAGGCATCATTGGCTATGACGTACTGCGGGAGAAAGTGCCTCAAGTGGCGCATCTCGCTGATCTAGGTTTTGGCAAGTGTCGGATGTCGGTGGCGGTGAAGCAGTCTAGCCCCTACCGATCGGCATTAGACCTACCGTTGTATGGACGAGTCGCATCGAAGTTTGTCCACTGTGCCCGCGAATATTTCGACAGTTTGGATTTGCCTGTTGAGATTGTGCCGCTCTACGGCTCGGTGGAGCTGGGACCCATTACAGGGATGTCAGAAGCGATCGTCGATCTCGTCGCCACTGGCACTACTCTCCGCGAAAACGGCTTGATTGAAACCGATATCCTTTTTGAAACTACAGCCCGCCTGATCGCGCATCCACTGAGTTACCGTCTCAACACTGATGGTGTGGGCGAATGGATTGAAAAACTGCGATCGCAGGTGACGATCGCAGCTTAGAGAAAGCAAGTGTATATGAACAATTTTGATGAGTCTCTGGAATTAGAAGATACTTTAGCGTTAAGCATTCGACTACGAGAGTCTGAAACGGTTTCGCTAAGGATTCCTAAAGACACGTTGGCATCAATCAAAAAGGTAGCAGAGCAACGAGACATGGCATTAGATGCGCTACTCAAACTCTATATCGGCAAATGTTTACGTCAGGATTTGAGCCAACTGTTTGCGAATCAAGTGCTGGATTCGACTGCCAAAGTGCTGGCTCGACATCATCATTCAGAGGAAGAAGTCGCCCAGATCCTGCAAGAAATTCGTCTGGAGGCGAAGTAAGCGATCACGATTCCACCACAAATCTCCCGCTTGTTGATGCAACCTCTGCTCGTTTTAATACCTGTGGATGTTGGGTTACGCGAGGCTTAACCCAACCTACGAAACGGGCGAATCTGTTACCAGGATAAAATCATAAGATAACGAGGTAGGCATAGAAGGATTGTAATTCCTCCAACCCAAAATGGTAGGTTACTATCTCGACTAAAACATTGCTTAATTGCAAACAAGAGAAGGCAGGACAATACCAGAAAGCTCACCAGCCAAAACAATACAGCTCTACCGCTATGCTCGTACATTACAACTCCCACATCTGCAAAGGATCTTCCTCGCATTTGATCAGCTATTGGATACAATAACTCACCACATTTATCAACAGACATTACGGCTGCAAGGTTAGCTAGGGTGTATCTAAAGACTTTCGTAAGAACCTGAACTAGCCTCGACTTCAGGTCAGAATCTACAAGCATTGGCTTAACCCTACCTCCTTGACTCTGCATTTACTTGAGACTTCACATAGCGAGAAACTTATTAATCATGAATAGACTTTTGCTTCTCTGGGAAAGTTTGACAGAACTCTAAGAACTGCGCCTTCGCTTGATCTAAGTACATAAATGGCACGACAAGAAAAACGGCAGGCGATCGCCAACATAACTCTTACAACTGCGAATCAGGTATTTGGATGGCTCAAAATGATGGCTGAGTGAGGTAAACTCCAGTCATATTCTAGCTGGTGGAAGCTATATGGCATTTTGTGAAGACCTGAAGTCGATCGTTGATCGCAAGCATCTTTTGACCCATCCCTTTTACATCGCCTGGACAGAAGGCAAGCTAACTCGCACACACCTGAAGCATTACGCCATCCAGTATTTTCAGAATGTGCTGGCGTTTCCAACCTATCTGAGCGCGGTGCATTTCAACACGCCCTCTTTTGACAATGCGATCGCCGTTCGCCAAGAAATTCTCGAAAACCTGATCGAAGAAGAGCGTGGCGAAACCAACCATCCCGCCTTGTGGAAGCGGTTTGCGGAAGCGCTTGGTGCAACGGAAGCTGAACTAGCAGCAACCTCTGCCCTGGCAACGACAACAAACCTGGTAGATACCTTCCGTCAGCTTTGCCTGACCTCGCCCTTCTACGCAGGCTTGGCAGCGCTGTATGCCTACGAGTCGCAAATTCCCGACATCGCAGCCGTCAAAGTGGATGGACTAAAGCAGTTCTATGGCATGACCAATCCAGAGGACTACCAGTTCTTCACAGTGCATCAGCAAGCGGACGTGTGGCACACCGCGACCTCACAGAAGCTCATTGAGCAGTATGCTGATACGCCTGAAAAGCAAGCCGAAGCGCTGAAAGTGGCTGAAAAAGCAGCTGATGCGCTCTGGCAATTCCTGGATGGCGTGTACGAAACTTACTGCCAGGACATCATGCCTGAGCCTGTAGCAGCGTAAGCCAGTGCCGCTTCTGTTGTGATCATAAAAAAGTGGGACAGAGAATTAGCGCTCTGCCCACTTTTTTAATAACCCGATCGGTTAGATGGAGATGAAGTCGTACGTGGTGAGGCTGCTTGCCTGCACACCTGACAGTACTGCCAACGTTGCCCCCTGACGCTTGATAAGCGTGTCGTTAGCATTCAATTCAGTGCCTTGCAGAAGCGAGAGCCGATTGAAGCCCAAGCCTGCTGGTAGTGAAATGAGGTCAACGCCATCTTCAAAGTCGGCGATCGTTTGAGTGCCACCCTCGGTCAACACGAAAGTGTCATATCCTGCACCGCCTCGTAAGACGTTTTCTCCAGCGCCACCTCGCAGCCAGTCATTGCCTGCACCACCATCCACCATGTCTCTGCCTGCACCACCATCCAGGAAGTCATTGCCTGCGCCGCCTCGCAGCCAGTCGTCACCACTTAGCCCTCGGATATCATCGTCGCCACCCTGACCATTGATGACATCGTTTGAACCAGCCAAGCCCTCAAGGTTGTTGTCTAAGTCATTGAGGAACGTGACCGTGTTGCGATTAAAGATGCGATCGTTCGTCCATTCAGCATTGAACACATCAAGGCTATCCTGACCCTGCGCCTGCCCATCGAACAGGATATTGCCAGCATTTACGCTACCACCTGTTTCTAGCAGCAGATTGTCCAAGTTGTCCAGGGCAAAGTTAATCAGCGCCACTTTGGTGTCTGCAACGCCCTCAAACGTGATTTCTAAGTTGCCGTTGACTTGATTAAGCAGCAGATTTTTGGCAGTGAAGCCTGCACCTGTGAACTGGAGGGTATCGAGTTCAGCCAGCGCACCATCGGAGACATTGAGACCGCGACCGATGCCGCCAAAGTCGTTGATGATGGTCGTTTTGCCTTGAGCGATCGCAAAGGTATTTTGTCCGTTGGCTCCATTCAAAGAGATGGCATTCAAACCTGCCAAACCGACTCGTGGATCGAGGTTGAGGGGTTGCTCTAGTTGCAGCAGGATGATCTCGTTATTGTCGATCGCGGGTGGACGACCCACTGAGAACGGATAGTTGTTGTCATTCGCCACCAGTATGGTCTTGGCATCAATCACCAACACATCTTCGATCGTCTGAAACGGCATCGTGTAAGTGGTACTGCCGTCTTTGTTCAGATCGTTAGGGTCTTTGATGTCCAGCAGGTTGGCAATTTCCGTCTTGGCAACAAACCCGTTCGCATCCGTCTCCGCAAGATTGACCTTAAAGATCTTCTTAAACTGGGCGGCACCTGCCTGGTTGTTGTCGCGCTCGATGATCAGGTATTCGTTGTTGTTGACTACAGTGAAATCGCCGATCGCGTGGGCTGGGTTCTCCAGCTTGTAGTAGCCGACCAAGCCTTCGTATTGTTTGGTTGCCATGTCAAACTCGTAAATCCGCAGTGAGCCTGCTGGATCACCGACGACCGTGCCTTCCAACAACGGATACAGCGTGGATTTGTCAGGACTGATTGCCAAGCCCTCAAACCCTTGGGAGCGACCGAGGTTAGCCACGGCTGGCGCCGTAATGAACGTACTACGCGCATCTTCGCCTGTACCGGGGAAGTCCGTAAAGTAGCCGTCTACACCCAGTTCAATGAATTGCTTGAATTCCGCCAACGGATCGCCGTTGTAGCTATCGGGCAGGAAGAAGCTCTCGTTGCGGAAGGTGTAGGGATGCACCAGCAA
>DATNQS010000094.1:0-9049 GCA_036703925.1 Candidatus Sericytochromatia bacterium | reverse complement strand
GGCGATCGCAAAGTAACCTCTTATGTTTTAGAGCAGGGAGAGATTCGCTTTGTTTTGAGTTCAGCGTTAAGCCCAGAGTATCCTATAGCGCAAAGCGTTTTGAAGCATGGAGACACCATTTCTATCATTGCTTTGCAAGTTTCAGATGTCGCTACTGCCTATCAGCAAGCAATTGCTTGCGGTGCGATCGGCGCGATTCCACCAACAGATCATGAAGACGAGCATGGTGTTTTACGTTATGCCGCTATTCGTTCGTTTGGTGATGTGCTAGTTAAATTTGTCGATCGCAGCGATTACGGCGGTAACTTTGCACCTGGCTTTGCTGCACGCGCCGCCATACCTAGCGATGCCGCTGGTTTAAAGCGCATTGATCATATTGTTGGCAATGTTGAATACGGTGCAATGGATCGATGGGTCAACTTTTTTGTGAAGACAATGGGCTTCGATGTGCGAATGCATTTTGATGATCAGGCAATCTCTACTGAATATTCAGCCTTGATGTCAAAAGTGCTAGAAAACGGTAGCAAAACTATTATTAATATCAACGAGCCAGCACCCGGTCGGCGTAAATCGCAGATTCAAGAATATTTAGATTTCCACTATGGAGCAGGAATTCAACATCTTGGTTTAGCAACCGATGATATTGTCCAAACTGTCATTTATTTGAAACAGGCTGGCGTTGAATTTCTGCCGATTCCCAAGACATATTATGACGGGTTAGAAGCTTGGGTAAAGGAGCTTGAGATTCCTGTTGAGCAGTTGGCAGAACTAGGAATTCTTGTCGATCGTGATGAAGACGGCTATCTCCTGCAACTGTTTACAAAGCCAATGGGCGATCGACCCACGCTGTTTTTTGAAGTTATTGAGCGCCACGGTTCACGAGGCTTTGGAGCCGGAAACTTTAAATCTCTGTTTGTAGCACTAGAGCGCGAACAGGCAATCCGAGGCAATCTCTAACGCAACAACACTCGAATCCAAGAGTGCCCATCGCTGGTGCCTTCAAGGAACATCCCCTTTTGATTGGTTGTAATCATGCCTATACCTGAAAAACTTCAACAGCTTGACCAGACATTAATTACGCTGCTAGGCGAACGGCTTGCTCTGTTAGCAGCGTTAGAAACACCCTCTATGCAAGAACAACTCACCCGTTACCAGACTCAGCTGGCGGCAGCTGGTGTTCCAGAGCATCTCTGGAGCAGCGTAATCACTGGCTGCATGGCAACGTTAGCCAAAAAACCGTCACTTGGCGCGATCGTCGAACCACGTAAGATTACGATCGTGGGTGGTCATGGTTTAATGGGGCGCTTTTTTGTCGATCGCCTATCTAATGCTGGTCATGATGTGAGAGTGCTGGAATATGACGGCTGGGGGCAGGCTGAAAGTTTGCTGGGCACCGCCGATCTGGTATTACTTTGTGTGCCGCTGAAAGCAACACTCGCTGTGATTCGGAAGGTTGCTCCCTACCTTTCCCCTACTGCTACGCTGGCAGACATCGCTAGTACCAAAAGTGCTGCGGTGCAAACGATGATGGACAGTCATCCGGGTCCCGTTGTTGGTCTTCATCCCATGTTTGGTCCAGGCGGAAAATCTTTCTTGGGGCAAAAAGTAGTTGTCTGTCCAGGGCGCAAGCCTGCTGCCTACCAATGGTTACTGCATTTGATTGAGGCAGATGGTGGCAACCTGATTCACTCTACGCCAGAAGAACACGATCGCATGATGGTGGCAGTACAGGCAATTCGCTTCTTTTCTAATTTCACGCTGGGAAC
Organism: Candidatus Sericytochromatia bacterium; assembly: GCA_036703925.1. GTDB lineage: Bacteria > Cyanobacteriota > Cyanobacteriia > Leptolyngbyales > Leptolyngbyaceae > Stenomitos. The sequence continues at coordinate 7,283 of DATNQS010000094.1, read as the reverse complement.
GTTTCTGGCAGAAGAAGGCATTGACATTGAGCGTAGCCTGACATTCGCCAGCCCGCTTTACCGTCTCGAAATTAATACAGTGAGTCGCCTCTTGGCACAAGACGCAGCACTCTATATCGACATTCTGTTGGCATCAGAGGAGCGTTGTGAAGCCATAGAGCGGTTAGTAAACGTGTACGATCGACTTGCTAAACTTTTAGCTCAGGGCGATCGCGCCGCTTTAATTGCTGAATTTGAAGCTGCTCGTGAGGCGTTCTCCAGTCAGGCAACGCGGGCGCTAGAGGAGAGTAACCACGTCATCAACAATCTCAGCACCTTTCTAGCGGCAAACGAAAGCAAGGCTGCAATTGAGCCAAGCGTTACATTGGAGCCAAGCGTTACACCAGCCTACGTGCAAGTGCTCGCGGCATGAGCTTTATATCCCACTCCGCGATTGTCCTCGGCTCTGTGATTCAAACGATGACGGCCGTGATTCTGTTTAAGGGTTGAGCGTTTCGATCGATCGACGGAGGTTATACCGAGCTTGCTGCTCATACTGATGATGAAAAAAGTCCGTCTGAAACAGGCGCCCTCGATCGAGAAACTGCTTTAGAATATCGGTACGCCTTGCCCGATATAATGCCTCTGGCACCCAATTGTACTCATATCGAATGTTGGCTTCGTAGCGATCGAACTCGGCATCAGGACTACCCAGGATTGCTAGATCAATATCGACTAGCAGCGCTGCATCCTCTTCCTTCGGTGTAGTTTGGTGCTTCGTCGCCAAAATAAGCTGTCTCACTGCTTCCACTAACGACTGGGATACTTGTCCGCACTGCAACCATTGAACTGCCAGCGCCGCACTACGCTCTTCGTTATCAGAGGCACGTGGATCGTAAACGACATTATGAAAGTAGAGTGCCAGTTCTATAGTGTTGGGTTGATAAGCCAGCGATCGCGCGGGTTCCCATTTTGTAAAGCAGTCCTTAAGATGTGCCAGCGTATGGTACGCCCGATGCGATTCGCTATAAGCAGCTACAATCTGCTCAAAGAGTGGTTCAGGTGTGGATCTTGCCCCTACTTGCTGCCACAGTTTGCACCAGCGCGGCAATACGTCTAATTGCTGTATCAAAGCTGTCTGCGCTCCCAAAGAAGAGTCCTCTTGACTCTAGGCATAGCAGGATTCTAGCCAAGGGCTGTACGTCAGCAGCACAACGAGATCACTAGCATAATCGTGGCTGTGAGGTGAGGATGAAACTCCCTACCTGTGGACAAGGCTCTCCAAACCTTCTTTCGCTTAAGCCTGAGCGCTGTTAAGCATTATGGTTAGCAGCACAGAACCGCTAACGCTATTTAATCTCGCTCTTTCAGCATAGTAAAGTGATAGAAGTTGTTGTCTAGAATACAACCTCTGAGGGAGGACTCAGCCTTATGCATTCCGTACTATCAAAGGACGGATGGGAAATACGTTGTACGTCCTATCTAGGCTTCATAACTTTTAGAAACGGAGTACGAACATGAGTTTAGATGAAAAAGCTAAGGCTGCCGCTAAAAATGTTGAAGGCAAAGTCCAAGATGCTGTTGGCGATGTGACAGGTGATCCTCAAGCCCAAGCTGAAGGCAAGGCAAAACAAGGGGAAGCCCAAGCCCGTAACGCCAAAGAAGATCTGAAAGATGGCGTTAAGCGCACTCTCGACAACGTCTAGAAGGACGGTAGTGATACATCATAGCTAATAAAATCTAACCGATTGAAAGCCAAAAGGGACATCACGCGATGTCCTTTTTTGTGGCGATTCGGTAGTGGTAGGAGTAGGTTTTCAAAGTGAGCTGTAGTATTGATACCAATTTTTACTGGTAGCGATCGCTTGCAAAGGCACCCAACAGCTTTCTCCTTGATGGCTACAGCCGTTTGCAGTTAAGTATTCTATCTCAGTTGGAAAGCGGTTTTTAGAGGGTTTTCTACTGCTGTCTGCTGATCACTAACTACGCCTGTCTATTGCCAGTCCTCTTCAAATTGATGCTGGCATACTTTTTGTACGCCAAAGATTGATTTTGTGACTGAGCGGATTTTTAGTACGATGCTGTCTAGAGACTTAGCGTTCTGTGGTTTTTTGTGGCACAAAGTACTGACCTGAATTTGAATACACCAGTTGCCTTGCTCAAGGATTTCGGTGAGTGGTCTGACCTGCTTCAGCAGTTGCTCGATCGCCAATCGCTATCAATAGAACAGGCATCACTTCTAATGCAAGGCTGGTTGAGTGAAGCCGTCCCGCCTGTCTTAGCAGGTGCAATCCTGATGGCAATTCAGTTTAAGGGAGTGTCCGTAGACGAGTTGGTTGGCATGGCGCGGGTACTGCAAGGGCAAGCGTCTCAGCTTTCTGCCTCCCATAAGACGCTATTAACGCCTGTCATTGATACCTGCGGCACTGGTGGTGATGGAGCGGGCACATTCAATATCTCGACGGCAGTTGCTCTTGTAGCAGCAGCGGCGGGAGTTCTAGTTGCCAAGCATGGGAATCGTTCTGCTTCTAGTCTCGTTGGCTCTGCGGATGTCCTTGAAGCCTTGGGCGTTAACTTGGCAGCGCCATTAGAAAAAATTCAAGCCGCTATCCATGCGGTTGGCATCACTTTTCTCTTTGCACCGGGTTGGCATCCTGCATTAAAGGCGGTGGCTCCCATGCGTCGATCGTTGAAAGTGCGAACAGTCTTTAACCTGCTGGGACCGTTAGTTAACCCCATGAGTCCAACAGGGCAGGTGTTGGGGGTGTATGACGCTAGCTTGCTTAAAACAGTGGCAGATGCATTACAGCAGTTGGGTGTGCATCGTGCGATCGTGCTGCATGGTCGTGAAAAATTGGATGAAGCTGGGCTAGGAAACCTGACCGATCTGGCAGTGTTGTCCAATCAGACTGTAAGTTTAACGAGCGTAAATCCTGTTGAACTGGGTATTGAGCCTGCGCCACTGAGCGCGATTGCGGGTGGCAGCGTGCAGCAGAATGCTGAGATTTTACGTGCAGTGCTGCAAGGCAAGGGAACGCAAGCGCAGCAAGATGTAGTGGCACTTAATGCTGCCTTCGCACTCCAGGTTGGTGAGGCGTTACCGGAGACTGATACCGCTTATGCAGATGGTTTTGCCATCGCCAGAGACATTTTAAGTAGTGGCGCTGCCTGGAGCAAACTGGAGCAACTGGTAGAGTTTCTTCAAGACGGCTAACGGCTGTGTACCCCAATCACTGCGTACTATTCATAAGTGGAGCATCCTTGGAATGAGTGAAGGTGTGGCAAGCCCTCGATCTAAGCCTTTACCGTTGCCTAAATTCAACTACGTCTCGTTTGACGGTGACGTCATAATCAGCAAAAAAGTCATGCCCCAGCAAGCCTATATCAAGTGCTGAGTTGCCGATCGCTACAACAACGCCTGTAACCACGGCACGACCGACTGCGATCGAGTTGAGGTACGTCAGGGGGACTTCTACACCTTTCTCACTAGCAGTATTTACTTTTGCTTTGCCAACAATGCCGAGACCCAACGCTGATGCCATTTCACGGGTAATAACAGTGCCACTGGCTCCTGTATCAACAATCATCTCAAAGGTGCGGTTGCCATTGAAGGTGACATCAATAATCGGTGTGCCACCGGCGCGACGCTTGATTCTAGCGACGTAGACACCACCGGTACTAGGAGGGGGGGGTGTAATGACTGCTGTTGGCTTACTGTCAAACGTGCTGTAACTACGGGGTGCCATCGGTAACACACCAGTATCAGCCACAATTTCACCAACTCCAGCACGGATTGCCTGTTTTTTGGCGGCGGCAAGGTTCCGCTGATACTGCGTGAGCTTTGTTTGAGCGGTCGATCGATAGGGGCTAGAGCTTGGTATCGATCGCATGAGTTGAATGGCTTGCTGCCAGCGGCTCACAACTAGATTCCAGTCATCCTGGGACTGCGCTGAAATCGCAATGTTGCCAGCACTGTCAGCTTTTTCCAAAGCAAGCTTGTAAGCATTAGCCTTGGACGTAGCTGTGGATGGTTGTGTGGTTGCTAGAGGTTTTACTGGGCTGGCAACCGGAGCGACAGAAGCAATCTCTGTGCTCTCAGTAGCCGCTTTGATCGTTGTAGTGCGGCTACAGGCTGTGCTTCCCAGCACAACTACGCTCGTCAGCATGAGCAGCATGGCATTAGAGCAAGAGAACTTTAGCATGGGCTAAGAAAACTCACAAAGAGCATGGGCTAAGAAAGTCACGAAAATATAGGAGTGCAAGAACGGTACGAAGCTAAAAGTTCGATCGCCCATCTGCTGGGAATAAATTCACGCTTTTACCCTAGGGTTCCGCACTAAGGCTGCTGAACTAACTCACTCTACGAAAATAACAAAGAAAAAGTGGATTCGTTGTGCCGTCCTGTGCCCTCACCCCTTTACTCTTTCACCCCTTTACTCTTTCATCGGCTAGCTGAGATCGTTGTCTGTTTGTGCTGAACTCCTGGCGCTGATTGAGCATGGCATAATAAAGGATCAGTATCTGATTGCAAAAGTGATTATGGTTTCTCCCACTCAGCCTGCGTTGCTGGTCTTGGCGGATGGTACGTCTTATCAGGGGTTGTCGTTTGGGGCAACTGGCACCGCGATCGGCGAGGTTGTGTTCAATACAGGTATGACGGGCTATCAAGAAGTGTTGACCGACCCAAGCTATTGTGGTCAGATTGTAACCTTTACGTATCCCGAACTGGGCAATACGGGTGTGAATCCTGACGATGAAGAATCAGCCCACCCTCAAGTGCGAGGAACGATCGCCCGTAACGTTTGTTTTAAGCCCAGCAACTGGCGATCAACCCAATCCCTGCCCGACTATCTGAAGCAACATAACATTCTGGCAATTTATGGCATTGATACCCGTGCCCTGACCCGTAAGCTTCGTTCTGTTGGAGCAATGAATGGGGCAATCTCGACGGAAATGCTAGATCCCGCAGAACTGCTGGCGTATGTGCAAGATGCGCCTAGCATGGCAGGGCTAAACCTTGTGCGCGAGGTCAGTACTAAAGCTAGTTATGAGTGGTCAGATAGCACGGATGCGATCTGGGAGTTTGGTCCGATCACTGAGTCTACCGATACGGCACCACTTACTGTTGTTGCGATCGACTTCGGCATCAAGCGTAATATTCTGCGTCGTCTTGCCAGCTATGGTTGCCGTGTAATTGTCGTGCCAGCCAACACTTCACCAGAAGAAATCCTCAAGTACAACCCAGACGGCATCTTTCTTTCTAACGGACCGGGCGACCCTGCGGCTGTAAGCGAAGGCATTGCGACGACCAAAGCGCTGCTAACCAGCCAAAAGCCCATTTTTGGCATTTGCATGGGACATCAAATTCTGGGGCTTTCGCTTGGGGCAGAGACGTTTAAGCTCAAGTTTGGTCATCGGGGCTTGAATCAACCCTGTGGACTTAATCAACAGGTGGAGATTACTAGCCAGAATCACGGCTTTGCGATCGCCGCCGAGTCTTTAACTGCTGCCGATGTCGAAATAACGCATCTGAATCTGAACGACCAGACAGTAGCTGGATTACGCCACAAATCGCTCCCCTTATTCTCAGTGCAATATCACCCTGAAGCCAGCCCTGGTCCTCATGATGCGGATTATCTGTTTGATCGCTTTGTGCAAACAATGCGTGCTCAGGTGCCAGTAGAAGCACCATAGCAGCAGTGAGCGAAAATCCCTGCTTCCAATCCTAGCCGTGTGGTTAGGGCTGCCTGCTGCCGCCCTATTTTGACTGCCAGCCTTGCATCTGAGCGCTGTGCCTGTTGCCTTCTACCAGTTTTTCTTCGTTAATCCAGGCTTTTGTGTCTCTGAGCTGCCACTATTCGCTAAGATATTGGCATTTAAGCGTTACATCCGCAGTAGCAAACCTGCTAGTCAGGATGTATACTTAAACGTCGAATCAAGGACTAAACAGCTAGGAGGGCTTTATTCCGGAACCACTAACCCTGACAGTCAGCTTAAGAGGCACGCGCGAAGTTAGGGACAATAATTACCAGTTATTTCGCCTCACCGGTCTTTTGGATGCTTTCTCAGAGCCTACCTTTCGTAAGGTGCTCACCAAATGTATTGAGGAAGGACCAAAACACATCATTTTGGATCTATCAACCATCGATTTTGTTGATAGCTCTGGTTTAGGTGCCTTGGTGCAGCTTGCCAAAAAAGCTCAAACGACTGAAGGAACATTGCAGATTGTTACCAATCCTCGTGTTACCCAGACGGTAAAGCTTGTGCGTTTAGAGCAGTTTCTGTCACTCCAAACATCAGTAGATGTAGCGATCGAAAACGTTAAAGTCAATTAATTACCCGTTTTTTAATTACTTTAACGGCATAGCGCTATTAGCTAAGTTCTTCATCAAGATGGAGTAAAACAGCGGCTTTCTAGTCTCTGCTGCTTTGATGCTGAAAATGATTTGCTTGAATCAAAAGTCTGGACAACGCTTAAAGCCTTTTGTAAGCCAACCTATGTTTACTACGGTTTTTGGCAACTGGGTTTGTAAAGCTGGTTGTTAACCTGATAAGCCTAGAGCAATACTGCTGCCGTCTCTCAACTTGGTGCTCAAGAGTTCAGCCCTTATCGACCTCAGTACTAATAAAAGCAATGTCGATTTGCCACTTTCCTCATCCAAGGCGGCAACAGAGCCGACTCAGGCTTAGTAGCCTCGCTCTAGGGTTTATAGTGGCGATCGCGCTAATGCTTTGCCCAACCACTGTTGCGATCGCACATCAATCAACCGTCCCAATAACGCCTACAAGTGACGCTATGACTACTCTTGCCTCATTGTCTAAAGAAGAACTAAATGTGGCGTTGAATCAGATTAGCAACTGGAGTATTAAGGATGGTAAGCTTCATCGTCAGTTTCAATTTGCGTCCTTTGTCGAGGCGTTTGGCTTTATGTCAAGCGTTGCGCTAGTGGCAGAAGCTGCTGGGCATCATCCAGAATGGTTTAACGTCTATAACCGTGTCACGATTGACCTGACTACTCATGATGCTGGTGGGATTACAAGCAAAGACATTGAGCTGGCTAGTAAAGTAGACAAACTGGCAAAGTGAAACAGTTCAATTGTCTCCTTACTTACGGCTAACGAAATTGGCTTGTACCAAAGGCAAGGGCTCTACCTGGAACATAACGGCTAGAGAGGTGTGCCAACGTTGCAGCTACTGTCGCTTGACGGCAACGTGCCACAAATAAGAAAGAAGCCCCCGGAGGTCGCTGGGGGCTTTTGCGTGTGATGAAGTAATGAAGCGAGTGGTTCAAATGTACTAAATT
>DATNQS010000093.1:0-2903 GCA_036703925.1 Candidatus Sericytochromatia bacterium | reverse complement strand
ACCAGTCTCCAATCGTCCGTAGTTTGGGCAGACTGCGCTAACTGAGTGGCACTCGCTGCTTTGTCCACGCCTTTCACAAACGGATTCACGATCGCCGTTGGTTGCGGTGAAGGGCTAGCGATAATGGGACTGGTGGGCAGTGCGCTGGGCAGCGGCGAAGATATGACAGGTGGGCGAGAGGGATTACACGCAACAAGTGTTATTGCGATCGCCAACTGAGCGCAAGTATTAGTTAAAAGGGTCTTCATGTCTAGCAATCTTACCCTTACCAGAGTCGGTTAGGAGGAACGAGAGAAAGTTTTGAGTTTTGCCTCTGTTTTTCCTTTTCTGTCTGTATCAAAACGGATTTACGACGATCGAGAAATACAGTCCGTTCTCCTGCAATGTGTTTTTCGCACCGTTGATGTCAGTGAGCGGTATGCCCCAGTCTAGGCGAGCCGTCAGGCGATCGCTATATTGCAGCCGCAGCCCTAAACCGACAGCTAAGAGTGTTCTTGGGTCGGGATCGGGTGCGTTTCCCAGGTTCCAGGCAGTGCCAAGCTCAATAAAGGGGGTCAGTTGCAACAGGCTATTCAGTTTAGGTAGGCGCAGAATGGGAAAGCGCATTTCTGCTGAAGCAAACAAACCGTTATCAGTTAGCAGCGCATCTTGACGATAGCCACGCACACTGTCTTGACCACCCAAACCAAACTGTTCAAGCGGTAGCATCGGTCGGTCTGCCAGTTGCAGATCGCCACGCACCAGCAGTAAGGTCTCAGGAGCCAGCAGTTGCACCCACTGCGCCTGCCCGCGCCATGCAAAGAAACGGCTATCGGGTGGATCTGGGTTAATAGTGGCGCTGAGGGCGTTTAACCCGACGGTGAACTGGGAGCGGAGCGCAATCACTTCTGTACCACTGCGCCAGGTTGCTTCCTGAAAAAAACGCAGTGCAGTAAGGCGTGTTTTGCCAGCGGGATCAGCTCCCAACGCTGGAAAGGGGATGAGGCCATCCAGCAGAGTGGCTTCACTTTGGCGATGGGTAGCAGTAAGGCCAAGTGCCAGTTCATGGGTAGGCGTTTGGACGAGCGGCTGGCGCAACGCGAGCTCATAATAGCGGGCTTTAGACTCAATCTCGAGCACATCAAAGGGTGGCTCAATGATCGAGCTGGCGGCGCTGCCGTAATTGAGACTTAGAGTGCCATTGCGCGGATTGAGTGGCAGTACATAGCCCAAATCGATCGCGTTGCTGCCATTGGTGTTGGTGTAGGACGCACTCAGTCGATCGCCCAAGCCCGTAGTATTTCCCTGACTAATCTGAATTTGGCGACGATTAGTCCCCACGCTAGGCGCACGTGCATTGTCAAAGGTAAGCTGCGTGCTTAAAGAGCTTGCTTCTGTTACTTGCACCGACAGTACACTCTCGCCGGGACGGGTGCCAGCAGACAGTTCTGCCGCAAGGGATTGCAGCAGTGGATCAAGCTGGAGCAACTGTAAGGCTTCTAGTAGCCGATCGCGGTTCAGCGGTGTGCCTGTGGCGATTGCCAGCCGCGAGCGTACATAGTTTGGGCTGAGTCGGCGGGTACCTGTAACGGTGATGGTCTCTAGCTTGCCTTCAATAACCTGAATGGTCACGACTCCACGCTGAAGCGTTTGGGGCGGAATGTATGCGCCAGAAGTAATGTAGCCTTTGTCAAGATAAAGCTGCGTAATGGCAGACCGAAGCTGAAACAATTCGACGAGCGCAAGCGGACGCTTGGTAAACGGTTCCGTAAGTTTGGCAAACTCTGCGGCACTAAACACGGTGCTGCCGACAACCTCAAAGCGCTCGACCGTAATGGTCTCAAGCGTGTTTTCAAACGGCGCTGCTGGCTGGGAACCGGGTCGCGGCAGCAGCTGATCGAGGGGTGGCAAGGGTGCAGGGGTAGAAGCTGGAGGCGGTTGCGTAGACGGTGGCGCTGGTTCTCGTGGTAACTGCTGTGGCGCAGCGTTAGGAGGGATGCTTTGAGCGATGGTAAGCGGGTTCGCTAGAGCGGTTTTAAGTTGGCTCACTGGGGCGGTTATAGGTTGGTTCGCTGGGGCGATCGTGGCTGGCAGCAGCGTTAGCGGGAACTGAGGCTGTTTTACAACCGTGGGTACAGTCAGCAGAAACTGGGGCGATCGCGCTGATGCAACACCCTGACCCTGCACAGGCGTTGCGGTGGCAAGACTAACAATTAGTACACTGCACCCAAGCTGGAACGTTGTAGAAGCACTCTGCACAGAATCAGTAAGCCACGACATCTATATAACCAGGCGCAATGAGACTAACAATGTGGGGGGTTAAGCTCCTCAAAAACCTTCTTACAAAGAATTTATTTACTTCATAGCATCTTATGTGTGCCTTGTATCAGGATGTTGTGCTTCAGGGTACTGCGCTTCGATCGTGCCTTCGGCTTCATTGGCGATCGCTTTTAAGCGGTCTAGCATTTTAGGGTCAGGCTGTGACCACAAGCCACGCTGGTTGGCTTCTAGCAGTCGTTCTGCCATATCACGCAGTGCCCAGGGGTTGCTTTTTTGGATGAAGTTCTGCACGGCTGGGTCAAAGACATACGCCTCTGCAACGCCTTCGTACATGAAGTCTTCAACGCAGTGAGTGGTGGCATCATAGGCAAACAAATAATCAAGTGTCGCTGCCATTTCAAACGCGCCTTTGTAGCCGTGACGCATAGCACCCGCAATCCATTTGGGGTTGACCACTCTAGAACGGTAAACACGGGCAATTTCTTCACTCAGTTTGCGGACTTTAGGCTGCGCGGTACGGGAATTATCGCCAAAGTAAATTTCTGGAGAAGTCTTAGCTACAGAGCGTACCGCCGCTGTTAAGCCGCCTTGAAACTGATAGTAATCATCTGAATCGAGTAAGTCATGTTCACGGTTGTCCTGGT
>DATNQS010000092.1:0-4923 GCA_036703925.1 Candidatus Sericytochromatia bacterium | reverse complement strand
GTTCATGCACCAATCACAGCCGTTTTGCCAGGTGGTAACAAACTAGCTGTTGGTGAAAAAACAAAAGTAGACTTTCAAACGGTTGAAGGCAAATCGTTACAGGCACTTTTAGAAGAGTATCCTGATACAAAACTGTCTCCTCGTTTTGAAGTAGCAAGCGGTGCTGAACGAGTCAGGCTGAATGACGATGGTACGATCGAAGCCTTGCAGCCAGGCGATGTAACGATCAAGAGCCTCGTTCCGGGTTTGGCAGCTAATAAGGGCTTTCTGTTTATCGACAAGCTTGGGCGGGTTGGCGCGATCGATCCTGATGGTGTCATCCATTGGGACATTGTGGGCATGATCGTGTTCTTTGGTCTCAGTCTCTATGTCAACCAGTTGCTTTCGGGGCAGGGCAAAAGTGCCAACGCTAACCCGCAGCAAGAAACCATCAACAAGATTACGCCTGTACTGTTCTCAGGTATGTTCTTCTGGTTCCCCTTACCTGCTGGGGTGCTGATGTATATGACGATCGCCAACGTTTTCCAAACGGCTCAGACCTTCATTCTGTCTCGCGAACCGCTGCCTGAAGAGATTCAAAAGTTAGTAGAGGCTGAAGAAAAGGCGATCGAAAGTAAAGCGGCTGTTCTACCGTTTGAGCCAGGTCGCACGAAGAAAGACGCTGAAGCCAAGCCTTCTAAGAAGGGTTCGGAGCCAAAAGCAAAAGTGAAAGAATCTAAAACGAAGGAGCCTAAAGTTAGAGAGGCGAAGTCGAAAGACGTTAAGGTTGAAGTTATCCCTGAGAAGGTAAGTACAATATCTAAAGTCAACCGTTCTGAGCCAAAGACCGCTCACTCTGAGTCAACCGTAGAACTCAAAAGTGCTGCAGTTGATGGGAGCGAAAACGTTTTGCCAACAGCAGAACCGTCCGAAACAGAAGCTTGAGGTGCTGCCAGTGGATGTCGATCAAATGCAGCGTGGACAGCAATGGTTAGAAACCCTCTTACATCTGTCTGGTCTCAGCTCAGATGTTACAGCCGAGATGAATGCAAACTTTGCTGAGGAGAGTTGCTGGCTAACTATCAATGAGGCAACGCTGCTGCCCGAACAGATACAAATTCTTACGGGAACTGGCGGTTCTGTACTGGATTCAATTCAGTATTTAACAAACGCTATTTTGAACTTGAGTCAGGAGCGTGAACAGCAGAAAGCTTTTACAGTTGAGTTAGCGGGTTATCGGCTGCGTCGCTATGCTGAACTTAAAGCCCTTGCTGAACAGGCAGCGGTTAATGTGCGAGAAAGTGGTGAAGAATTTGAACTCAAGTCACTTTCATCGGCTGAACGTCGTCAGGTGCACACGATGCTGAAGGAATATGAAGACCTGGAAACCTTCAGCCGTGGACAGGAACCCGATCGTCGGTTGGTGATTCGTCCCTTGCAGAACTAGCAGGACGAGATCGCTGCCTGTAGTACAAAACCCTGAGAAACACTATACAGGTTTGCGTTGGTAAAGACAGCGCTAACTGACTCCGTGGAAAACCGCGTTGAGAGGAGGGAGCAAAACACATGGACGCTATTTACATTCCACAGTTGACCAAAGCACCGCAGCAGACTGAGGTGCTTGACTTTAATGAAGCGATTCCGGGGTTAGAAACGCTTACGCCAGTGCAAGGGCAGCTTAGAGTAACGCATCAGGGGAGTTACCTTGAAGTGTCTGCCAACGCAGAGACTATTGTGACTCTCATGTGTCATCGCTGTTTGCAGCAATATAATTATCGGTTGTCGATCGCGCCATCCGAACTGATCTGGCTGAATGAAGCGAGTGATTTAGCCGAACCATTGCTCCTCGACCAAGATATTGATCCGGACGATCTGGTTGAGACTCTACCGCCTAAAGGTTACTTTGAACCCGCTACCTGGCTTTACGAACAGTTGTGCCTGGAACTGCCACAGCGGCAACTCTGTGACCAAGCCTGTACAGGCATAGAGCTGTCAGGCACCAATGCACCTGCGCCATCGATCGATCGCCGCTGGGCTTCTCTAGAATCGCTTAAAAATCAGCTTCGCAATTAATAAAGTAAACGCGCTAAGTTAAAGCAGGTTGGTCCCCTGTTTGACTGGCATTTTCATTGGCACTGTTTAGTGGGTCTGTCATGAGCTTCAGCGATGAATTTGAGTTGTTGCTGCGGGCACGGTATCCGCTGATTTATATTCCCACGCGCGAAGAAGAGCGGTTGGAGGCTGCGATCGCCCACTCTGCCAAACAGCAGGGCAATCGCGCTGTTTATATTTGGGATTTTGTGGATGGCTATCAGGGCAATCCTAACGATGCTGGCTTTGGTAGGCGTAACCCGTTGCAAGCACTAGAATTTGTCGAGAAACTTCCAGCAACAGCGGCAGCAGTCTTTGTTCTACGAGACTTTCACCGCTTTCTAGAAGATGTGGCAATTTCGCGCAAGCTGCGTAACCTGGCACGGTTGCTGAAGTCACAGCCCAAGAACATTGTGATCCTGTCGTCCCAACTGACGATCCCTGATGAACTAAGCGAAGTGCTGACAGTTCTAGAGTTTCCACTACCGGCTCCCGCTGAAATTCAGGTCGAGGTTGAGCGTCTACTTGCAGCGACTGGACGATCGCTCGAGAATCGAGTTTTGGATGAGTTAGTGCGTTCCTGCCAGGGCTTGTCAATGGAGCGGATTCGGCGTGTGCTAGCAAAGGCGATCGCGACCCACGGTGAACTTCGTCCTGAAGACGTAGAGCTGATTTTAGAAGAAAAGCGGCAGACAATCCGCCAAACCCAAATTCTCGATTTTTATCCTACCACTGCCAACATTTCCGACATTGGCGGTTTGGACAACTTGAAAGATTGGCTGCTGCGTCGCGGGGGTGCCTTTTCTGAACGGGCGCGACAGTATGGCTTGCCTCATCCCAGAGGGCTACTGCTGGTTGGCATTCAGGGTACGGGCAAGTCCTTAACCGCAAAGGCGATCGCCCATCACTGGCACTTACCGCTTCTGCGTTTAGATGTTGGGCGTTTGTTTGCTGGCTTGGTCGGTGAATCTGAGTCTCGCACTCGCCAAATGATTCAGTTAGCAGAAGCGCTTGCTCCATGCATTCTATGGATTGATGAGATTGACAAAGCGTTTGCTGGAGTCGATGGCAGAGGTGATGCTGGCACGACCAGCCGCGTGTTTGGCACCTTCATTACGTGGCTTGCCGAAAAGACTACGCCTGTTTTTGTGGTTGCTACTGCAAACAACATTCAATCTTTACCCGCCGAAATGCTGCGAAAAGGACGGTTTGACGAGATCTTCTTTGTCGGCTTACCCAGCCAGGAAGAAAGGCAGGAAATTTTTGCAGTACATCTGTCGCGGTTGCGACTTCCTAACTTAAAAGCCTATGACATGGAGCGTCTCGCATATGAAACCCCCGATTTCTCAGGGGCAGAAATTGAACAGACGCTGATTGAGGCAATGCACCTTGGCTTTAGCCAGAACCGAGACTTCACCACCGAAGATGTTTTAGAAGCCGCTAGCCAAATTGTGCCGCTTGCTCGTACCGCTCAAGAACAAATTCAATTCTTGCAAGAGTGGGCAGCAGCAGGAAAAGCACGCCTTGCATCAAGGCACAGTAGCCTGAGCAACCGTATTCAGCGACAAATGCATCAACCCGACTAACAAACGCTACAATTCTGCCAGCATGGTAGTTCTGAGGAAGGCTATGAGTTGGGCGAATTTAACGAAGTTGTTGAGTGGCGTTTTTCTGGCGATCGCCCTGATTGTCAGTGGGTGCTTTTTTGCTGCCCAGCACGTCATTGCTCAGTTCACAGCACCACCGCCTAAACCGACCTTTCCAAATGATAATCCTGGTGCCAAAGCAAAGCTGCAATCGACAGCAGCCAAACCTGCTGCCACAAAGTCCTCGCCAAAGCCTAGTGTGACCCCAACGCCGTCACCAAAACCCACCGAAGAGGCTGGCTACCGTGCCCGCATTACGCTTTCACAGGGTTTAAACTTGCGGGAAAGCGCCAGTCAAGATTCGGCTCGTATCGGTGGTGTGGCTATCAATACACGCATTACAGTGCTAGAAGATAGCTCTGATGGAGAATGGCAGCGAGTGAGATTGGAAGAGAGCGGTCGTGAAGGTTGGGTGAAAGCAGGCTACACCGAACGCATCAACCCGTAGGTTAGCTGTCATTAGGAATGTCAGAACAGAAGAAATTGCACTGGGCAAGTAGGATGTGCAGCCATCGGGATCGCAGCAGCCACAGTTGACGGCATGGATTACCTGCTAACGTGATGTAGTCACATCGTTAACTTAGCCGATCGCTGTCGTACATAGACCATGACGCAAGACAAAATTCTCCAAAAAGAGCAGCAGTTTCACGATCAGTGGGCGGCTGTAATTGACGTAGATGGCATTTGTGTGGCGGACTATTTTGAAGCCTGCACCGCTCCCGAAAACCGCTTTATTCTGAGTCAGCTTGGCGCTTTGGACGGTAAATATTTACTTGATTTAGGCTGTGGCGCAGGCGAGAACAGCGTATACTTTGCGACGAAAGGGGCACGCTGCGTTGCGGCTGACTACTCACCGGGAATGGTGGATGTGGCACTTAAATTAGCCGCTGCCAATCAGGTAGAAGTCGAAGGGCGAGTGGTGAATGCGATGGCGATCGATTTCCCTGACAACACCTTTGACATTGTGTATGCCTCGAATCTGCTGCACCATATCCCCGATCCTCGCCTTGCCATCCAGGAGATGCATCGCATTCTGAAACCAGGCGGCAAAGCTTGTTTTTGGGATCCGCTGAAGCACAATCCGGTCATCAATGTCTATCGCCGCATTGCAACAAAAGTACGGACAGAGGACGAAACACCGCTTGATATTAATCTTGTTGATTTCGTGCGATCGCGCTTTGCCGAAACCCACTACGATACCTTTTGG
>DATNQS010000091.1:0-5765 GCA_036703925.1 Candidatus Sericytochromatia bacterium | reverse complement strand
ACAATCTTATTTCGATCGCTACCTGGAGCTGATGGCGCAGTTGACCACTGCTGCAAAAGCCTGGTCAAACGTGCCACAGATCGATCAAGCCGATGGCGAAGCATTGTCCAAAGCACAAGTTTCCGTCAAGCTCACCGCCTTTTATTCGCAGTTTGACCCACTGGACGTTGCAGGTAGCCGCGATCGGGTGAGTCAATCCATTCGGCTGCTGCTGCGTCGTGCAAAGGAACTGGGTGCTGCTGTCCATTTCGACATGGAGCAATATGCTTATAAAGACTCAACGCTGGCGATTCTCAAAAATCTGTTGCTCGAAGATGAGTTTCGCACTCGTACCGATGTTGGTGTAACCCTGCAAGCGTATCTGCGCGACAGTGAACGCGACCTGAAAGAGCTAATTGCCTGGGCAAAACAGCGCGGCACGCCTCTGACGGTTCGCTTGGTGAAGGGTGCTTACTGGGATCAAGAAACAATTAAAGCGGCTCAGAAAGATTGGCAGCAGCCCGTCTTCAATGATAAAGCCTCTACGGATGCCAACTTTGAAACCATGACGCGCCTGCTACTAGAGAACCACGAGCATCTCTACGGCGCGATCGGTAGTCACAATGTTCGCTCTCAGGCGTATGCCATGGCGATCGCCGAAACTCTGCAAATTCCGCCTCGTCGCTTTGAACTCCAGGTACTGTACGGCATGGCGGATAAGCTGGCAAAAGCGATCGTCGCCAAAGGCTACCGCGTGCGGGTTTACTGTCCCTATGGCGAACTCATCCCCGGTATGTCGTACCTCATTCGCCGCCTGCTTGAGAACACTGCTAATAGCTCTTTCTTGCGCCAAAATCTGGAAGAACGCCCGGTCGAAGAACTCCTTGCTGCGCCCACAATCCTAAACTCTGATTCAGCGGTCAGCAGTCAGCGGTCAGCGGTCAGCAATCCAAAATTTATCAACGCTCCGGATGCTGATTACGCCGATCCCAAGCAGCGCGATCGTGCCCTGCAAGCGATCCAAACTGTGCGACAACAGCTTGGCAAAACCTATCAACCGTTGATCGATGGTGAGTATGTAGCGACAGAGGCGTCTATCAACTCCTTGAACCCTTCAAACTTCAGCGAAACCGTGGGTCAGGTTGGGCAGATTAGCGTTGAACAAGCCGATCGCGCGATGGAGTCTGCCAAGACCGCGTTCCTTGACTGGAAGCGCACTCCGCCAACGAAACGAGCCGCTATTTTGCATACGGCGGCTGACCTAATGACTCAGCGACGCGATGAACTGGCTGCCTGGATGGTCTTCGAGACGGGTAAACCGTTGAATGAAGCGAATGGTGAAGTGTCGGAGGCGATCGACTTTTGCCGTTACTACGCGGATGAAATGGAACGGCTCGATGCTGGCGTTGCCTACGATTTTCCGGGTGAAACCAACCGCTACCATTACCAGCCGTTGGGCATTGTTGTCGTTATTTCGCCCTGGAACTTTCCGCTGGCAATCCCCACTGGGATGACGGTGGCTGCACTAGTGGCGGGTAACTGTGTGCTGCTGAAGCCTGCCGAAACGTCCAGCGTGATCATTGCCAAGCTAACCGAGATTCTGATTGAAGCGGGCATTCCAAGTGGTGTGTTCCAGTACGTTCCTGGTAAAGGCTCTACTGTGGGAGCGCATCTGGTCAAACACCCGCAAACCAACATGATTACCTTTACCGGCTCTCAGGAAGTGGGCTGTCGCATTTATGCCGATGCAGCGATTCTGCAACCGGGGCAAAAGCACCTGAAGCGCGTTGTAGCAGAGATGGGTGGCAAAAACGCCATCATTGTTGATGAAAGTGCGGATCTGGATCAAGCAGTGCAGGGCGTGGTGCAGTCTGCCTTTGGTTATAGCGGTCAGAAATGTTCTGCCTGTTCGCGAGTGATTGTGCTGGAGCCGATCTATGACCTGTTTTTGCAGCGGTTAGTGGAGGCAACCCGATCGCTCAACCTTGGCAAAGCAGAACATCCCAGTACTCGCGTGGGTCCCGTCATTGATGCTGCTGCCCGCGATCGCATCCTGGAGTACATCGACAAAGGGCGGCAGGAATGCGAACTAGCGTTAGAAATGCCCTCACCCGAAGGTGGCTACTTCGTCGGTCCCGTCATTTTTCACGATGTGCCACCGACCGCGACGATCGCCCGTGAAGAAATCTTTGGTCCTGTGCTGGCAGTCATGCGCGCCAAGACGTTTGATGAGGCGCTAGATCTGGCTAATGGGACTCAGTTTGCCCTCACAGGTGGACTTTACTCACGCACCCCCTCGCACATTGAGCAGGCACGCGCAGCCTTTGAAGTGGGTAATTTGTACATCAATCGCGGTATCACTGGGGCGATCGTGGCGCGTCAACCCTTTGGTGGCTTCAAACTCTCTGGCGTTGGCTCCAAAGCAGGCGGACCCGATTACCTGCTGCAATTCCTCGAACCCCGCGTGGTTACCGAAAATATTCAGCGTCAGGGCTTTGCACCGATCGAGGGCGCAGAGTAAAGGGTGGTTAGAAACTAGCGGCATAGGTTGAGTATAGTGGTCAGCAGAAGGAGCGGGGGCAGCAGGGAAGCGGAGGGAGTTTTGAGTTGATTGAGCGGTCCGCCTTTAGTCTTACTCTCCTTGTATCCTCTGCCTTCTGTCGCCTGCCTTACCCATTAACTTACTCACAACTGAGGCACTCATGGTAACGACTCCCACCCTTGCCATTACCTGGGAAAAACTGCCTGATGACTTTGTGTTAGATGATGACCCTGTGGACAACATCAATCAGCCTTTGCTAGCAGCCGCATTGAGCGAAAGTCTGCAACTTAGCGGCAAACTGCCAGCGAATGCGTTGACGACTACGAACTACGGCATCTGCGCCACCGTTAATCAAAAAATTGTCGTTAAAGCGCCTGACTGGTCGTATATTCCAGCGATTCGGGTGCCGAGAGAAGAGATCGATCGTAGCTACACGCCCCAACTTCAAGGCGACATCCCAGCAGTAGTGATGGAATTTTTGTCTGCGACCGATGGTGGCGAATACTCGGTTAAACCAACGTATCCGCCAGGTAAATGGCTGTTTTACGAGCAAATTCTGGCAGTGCCGACTTACGTTATTTTTGCGCTAGACACAGGTGCGCTGGAGGCCTATCACCTGAATGAATCTGGGCACTACCAGTTGGGTACACCTGACGCAAATAACCGCTACTGGATCGCTCAGATGAATCTATTCTTGGGCGTTTGGCAGGGCACACGCGAAAATCGCACCGGAAACTGGCTACGCTGGTGGGATGACGCTGGCAATTTGTTGCTATGGGGTTCTGAGAAAGCGGCACAGTTACAGGAGAGAGCCGAGCAACAGCAGCAGAGAGCCGATCGCCTTGCTGCTCAACTCCGAGCCGCTGGCATTGAGCCGGAAAGCTGATACAGATTGACTACCTTATTAAGATTAAGTGCTTAATGCAATGAAGATAAAACACGCTATTAATTTGCATAAGGGTCTGACAGCCGCGATCGTCGTCGGCTTGATGCTGGCATACCAAAACTTTACCCTGGGTCCCTGGATCTATCTAGCGCTGCATGGGAGCTATGGTTTTCTGTGGTTGCTAAAAGATCGGCTCTATCCAGACAAGCAATGGGAGCAGGTTATCCCGCTTGGGACAGGTGTGTTTACGTTTGCTCTCTTAGGGCTTTACTGGGTTCCGCCGTTTCTGCTCATTAGCCGCGGCACTGTGCCTCCTTTGCCGCTTGTAGCAGGGGCGATCGCGCTCAACATTTTGGGCGTATTTCTGCACTTTGTTAGCGATGCTCAGAAATATTACACGCTCAAGTATCGAGCCGGATTAATCACCGAAGGTTTGTTTGCCCGTTGTCGTAACACGAACTACCTGGGCGAAGTGCTGATTTACCTGTCCTTCGCACTGCTGGCGCAACACTGGCTTCCGTTTGCGATTTTGGCATTATTTATCAGCCTTGTGTTTGTGCCAAATATGCTGAAGAAAGATCGATCGCTCTCGCGTTACCCCGACTTTGCTACCTATCAAGCGCGATCGGGCTTGCTCTTGCCAAAGCTCTTGGGGATGACAATTGCCACTACAGACGGTATGGTACCGACTGAGGAGTCTTGATCGCTTAAGCCGTCTGCATGAAACCTTTTGTCAGCCAACCCCTTGTGAGCCAACCCAGCCCACTGTCTCCTCTCTGGTTGCGATGGCTGGTGATTTTTCTCATCGTTGTAGGCGTTGTCTTTCGCTTTGTCAACCTGAACCATAAGGTTTACTGGCATGACGAGGTGTATACGTCACTGCGAGCGGCTGGCTATACCGGGCAAGAAATCGGGCAAGAAATTTTTCAAAATCAAGTTTTCACGCCAAAGGAGCTATTGCGGTTCCAGCAGATTAAGCCAGGTAGTACGCCTGCTGATACGGTGCGATCGCTGGCAGTGGAAGATCCGCAACATCCGCCGCTCTATTTTTTGCTCGATCGGGTCTGGGTGCAGTGGTTAGGCAAACCGCTGGAAGCAATCTTTGGCAGTCCCATTACCGCACCACGACTCTTGCCAGCGCTGATTAGCCTGCTGTCGCTCCCGTTCATGTATGCCCTGGCTCAGGAATTGTTTGCGTCTCAGGCGATCGCGCTACTGGCTACTGCTTTTCTAGCACTCTCACCCTTTGATATCCTCTTTGCTCAAGTCGCACGTCAGTACAGCTTGCTGGCGTTAGTAGTGATTGCCAGCCACTATTTTCTGTTACGGGCGATCCGCCTGTCGAAGGTGCCCAGAACCCGCTCTCGCGATGTGCTTAAACGCCCACCAGCCGCCTGGCAGCATTGGGGGCTGTATGCGCTTTCCATCACGATCGGGTTGTATACGCAGCCTTTTTTTGCGCTAACGTTGATTGGACATAGCATTTACATGGCGCTGGAAGCGATCGCAGATGGACAGCGCGATCGCTTCCACCAACGGCTGGTTGGTTTTGGTCTCGCCTTAACGGGTGCCATTGTGCTTTACGCGCCGTGGCTCATCGTCATGGTGCAGGGCTTTCAGCGTGCGCTTGGCACGACAAGCTGGGCAACTGCCGTAGCAAGCTTTGATTATTTAGTGAAACTCTGGACATTAAGCTTTACCGCGCTGTTTCTCGATCTTGACTTTGGTTTCAATAATCCCTGGACGTTTGTGCTGCGAGTGCCGATCGTGGTGTTGATTGGGCTGGCATTCTACACGCTGGTACGACAGTGCGATCGCTCAGTGTGGCTGTTTGTGGTGACTGCGACGGTTGTGCCTTTTTTGCTGCTGGCGTTGCCCGATCTGGTGCTGGGCAGTCGGCGATCGGCAGTCAGCCGCTATCTCATCTCTTGCTACCCCGGCATTCAGTTGGCAATCGCCTATCTCATCGCCATCAAGCTCTCACCCAAACCCCATTACCTTAACCGCATACCCCTGCGATCAATAGATGAATCTCGGTTTCGCCTTCGCTTTACACCCTACACACTGTCCTTCCTCAACCGCTGGTTTTGGCGTGTTGTCTTGTTCGCTCTCTTTACCGCCAGCATTGGGTCTTGCACCGTGAGCGCTGCCTCTGACACCTGGTGGCACAACGCACCGAGCTACTTTAATGCTGCTGTTGCCCGCCGCATCAACGCCGCACCGTCCCCTCTGGTGGTGAGCGATCGTGGCGATGACTTTACCAATATTGCTGACTTGATTTCACTCAGCTATCGGCTTCAGCCAAACGTACGGATACTCTTACTTGATCAAGAGGCTAACTGGGTAACCACCGAGCCA
>DATNQS010000090.1:0-3580 GCA_036703925.1 Candidatus Sericytochromatia bacterium | reverse complement strand
CAGTTTGGGACGCATACTTAGCCTCAGAGCGTGAGCGGAATGAGGTCTATCGTCGTCTTGCAGACTCCTGATTTTCTGACGCTGCCGGAAGTTCTTCGACCGCCGACTTTAAAGCAGGGGTTGGCTTGCCAGCATCGTCAGTCAGGCTAAAGTCACCGACGGATTCATGCTGGTTGTGACCATTAGATGGTGGAACGAGCGCCTTGCGGTTTCGGCGATTTGCCCACACCATGCCAGCGGCAAATGTCCCTGCCATCATTGCTCCTCCTAAAGGAACACCAATCCACCAGGGAATTGAAGCTTGCGGGTTAGAAGCGGGCGCAGCGATCGTTTCTCCATGATCATCGGCTGGCTTGCCGCCTCGCAGCGATTGAGCATAGAGCTGATTCGCGCGTTGAGTCACAATGCGATCGCCATCAAACAACCCGTTTTTCACCTCAACAAACTCGCCTGATTCTCGACCTAATGTGACTTCTGTAGGTTGAAAGGCAGTCCCGTTCTGAACAAACACGATCGTCTTTTGATCATTGGTTGTAATCAGTGCTGACTTTGGAACCGCTAACAGGGCAACGGGAGTTCGATCTGTGAGCACTTCCAACTCCGCGAACATCCCTGGTTTCAACACTCCGTTTGGATTGTCGAGTTGTGCTTTCACAGGCACCACGCGAGTTTCACCTTGAACAGTAGAACCAATGACGCTAATTTGTCCTTGAAACGTTCGCTTTGGCAGGCTAGCAACTTTCATCTGGACTCGTTGCCCGGTCTGAATGCGATCGAGGTCTTTTTCATAGATATTGGCGCTCACTTGAACGCTGCTGCCGTTGATGATCGTCATCACCTTTTTACCCGCATCCTCACCCGATTCGCCAGCCGTGGTTTCGCGATCGGCAATCGTGCCCGAAATAGGAGCCGCGATCGTAATGGTGCCATCCTGGTTTGCACTCGCGCCCAGTTGACGTAGGCGAGTTTGATACGTCTCTGCACTTAGTTGCCCTTGCGATCGAGCCACCTGTACGGCTGCTTCTGCCCGTTGTAGTTGGGCGGCGGCTTCGGAGACCTCTAAGCGGCTGGTGGCTTTGGTCAGAGCCGCTTTTGCTTCTGCCAGTTTAGTTTCGGATTCGAGAAAGGTGCGTCGGGGAAGGGCACCACTGGCAGCTAGCTCCCGATCTTTGTCGAACCGTTCTTGGGCAAAGCTGAGTTGGGTGCGGGCTTGAGCGATGTCCGTCGCGGCAATTTTCTGTTGTTGAGCAAAGTTTTGCTGCGCCAGTCTCAAGTCTGCCTGTGCCTGTTGGGTCGAGCCGATCGCCTCCGATCGACGGTCTAGCGCCGTGGTTCGCAGTTCTGCTAACTCTGGGCTGGTCATAATCGCCACTGCCTGACCAGCACGCACAGTATCTCCAGGCTGCACCAGGAGCCGCGTTACCGTTCCCTTGACTGGAGTTGTCACTTCCACCTGTTGATTCGGCAGTGATTCAATCTGGCCAGTGGTTTTGATGCCAAACGCTAGGCGTTGACGTGACACGGCTTCAACCTTTAGCCCTAACCGTTTCGCTGTTTCCGCATCGACTTGCACAGCATCAGCAGATTGAGCCGCATGACTGCCGCCCTGAAATTCGTTGCCGTGCCCCGCATGAGCCAAAACGCGCAGCGGGGTCGCTAGAAGCAGCAACATGCATAGGGAGACTGTTATTTGAGTCGGCGATCGTTGAGCGAGATGAGTCATTAGCAGGTTCCTTTGCACAGCAGCTAATTACCTGTGTTTCAAGCAGGAATGAAATCAGAATGAAATCCTGCAACCGGAACTATTGCTTGTACCAGGCTTGTTTCCACTGCTGCATTTGCTTAATTTCAGCGTTCTGAGAGGCAAGAATTTCCTGCGCCAGCTTTTTAATTTCAGGTCGCTTCGATTTATTCAAAGCATCCTGTGCCATCACTACAGCGCCTTCGTGATGCGGAATCATAGCGTTGAGAAACCGCAGATCAAACTGGTCATCGGCTGCCCCTAAATCCATACTCATCATCATGCTCTTTATCTGGTCTTGAGTCATGAGCATGGAGTGTTTCATCTCGGCGTGGTAGGCGATCGGCTCGGCACTGGCTTTGGGATACCAGGCTTGCCGCCACTGCTTCATCTGGTTAATCTCTTTATCCTGAGCCTGAATGATGTTAGCCGCCAGCTTTTGCATTTCGGGACGTTTGGATTTCTGCTGTGCCTCTTTTGCCATCTCGACGGCTCCCTGATGGTGTGGCGTCATGGCATCGACAAAGCGTAGATCAAACTCAGCATCGGCTGGACCCAGATCCATTGACATATGGTCTCCGCTGCCGTGGTTCATGTCACCGTGATGCATCTTGCCGTGATCCATCTGCTTGGCTCCAGCATTGGTGGCAGTAGGGCTGGCAGTTTGAGCTTGGTTTTGTGTGGCGGTGGAACAAGCATTTAGAAAACTGGCAGTGGCGATCGCCCCTACCATAAGAGCCAGAGAACCTTTTGCAAAGAAGTGATGTGACATATGTTTCTTTTGCCTGCAATAGGGGATCAAAAAAGTGATGTTGCTATTCTGGACTCTCCAGCCGACTAGAGAGTCAAGCAATTAAATGCTCCCAGTTTAGAGACTGTTCAAAGCGTGAGTTGTGGCACCCTAACATCTCTCTTAAACGTGGCATAGAGTTAGGGGATCAGGATAAAGTTGCCGTCCTTTTGTAAAACATGGCAAAAATCCTCTTTTTGGCAGGTTGCCTTGCCGTGTTGAGGAGAAATATAGTCCCTAGAAAGTATCGGAAGCACAGGGCGATTTTCTATGGATGTTGGCGCTTTTTATCAGGGCGATCGCTGTCAGTTTACAGTTTGGGCACCACAGCATGAGAAGGTTGCAGTTAATCTTGTTTCTCCCAGTGGGCGCTTGTTGCCGATGGAGCCTGTTGGCTCGGGGTATTGGCAAGTGACTGCTGAGGACATCGCTCCCGGAACACAGTACTTCTATCAGTTGGGTAACGATATCGAACGCCCTGATCCTGCCTCGCACTATCAGCCAGACGGTGTGCATGGTCCCTCTCAGGTGGTTGATCATGCTGCTTTTGACTGGCAAGACCAGCAGTGGTCGGGCATTCCGTTAGACGAACTCATTATCTATGAGCTACATACAGGCACGTTTACGCCTGACAGCACCTTTGATGCCATTATTGCCCGGTTGCCCGATTTGCAAGCGCTGGGGATCAATGCGATCGAGCTGATGCCCGTTGCACAGTTTCCGGGCGATCGCAATTGGGGCTACGACGGGGTTTATCCCTTTGCGGTGCAAAACTCGTACGGTGGCGCTGAGGGCTTAAAGCGTCTCGTCAATGCGTGCCATCAGCAGGGCATGGCGGTCGTACTGGATGTCATTTATAACCACTTTGGTCCCGAGGGAAGCTACTTCAGCGATTTCGGACCTTATTTTACCGATAAGTACCACGGCGTTTGGGGTAGTGCGCTGAACTTTGATGATGCCCAAAGCTACGGAGTTCGCAACTACTTTCTGCAAAATGCACTGTATTGGTTTGAGACGTTTCACATTGATATGCTGCGCCTGGATGCGAC
>DATNQS010000089.1:0-1656 GCA_036703925.1 Candidatus Sericytochromatia bacterium | reverse complement strand
GGTTGTAGACATTACAGTCGCGGCTAGCAGTGAAAAAAGCTTTCACTCCAAATTTCAGCCTAGAGGTTGCCCTGCATTAAGCTGCGTCTATTCTAGAGGCGCAGTAGCGCTTCGTAAACCAAAGCGTTAACGACCTCGACTATTGTACTCGTCTTTGAAGAACCGTCTTCAGTAAGAACACATTCAGTCGGTTTTGTGTCCCTTGTTTTCTTTTTCATATCCATATGCATACCTGGCAATGGCGTACCTGGAATGGGCTTCCCTATCTAACTTGTAGCCTTCTAGAGCCGTGGTCACATGGCTTTTTTACGCAACAGTTTTGGCAGCGATCGCCCAACGAATTAACCGAGATTTTGCAACCAACGGCACAAGCCTATCGAGTCAAGCAAGTGCATGGCAATACAGTTCTGTCGCCGTCTGAAGTGACATCACTTGCGCTCAATGACGAAGCGCCCTCGGCAGATGGACTCATAACAGAACAAGGCAACCAGGCAGTTTGGGCGTGTAGCGCTGATTGCACACCCGTTTTGATTGCTGATGCTGTGGCTGGGCAGGTTGCAGCCGTTCACGCCGGTTGGCGAGGCACTGCGCTAAAAATTGTGCCCCACGCGATCGCCCGTTTGCAGGCGCAGGGTAGTCAGTTACAAAATCTGCGTGTGGCAATGGGACCAGCGATCGCTGGCGAGGTGTATCAAGTCTCCGAACACGTGGCGGCTGAGGTGGGGGCAACCATTGTTGCACTTGACCCTGGCGAGCCATCTACGCTGCTCCATGCTCTGCATCAACTGCCAGATTCGCCGCTGCTAAATGATCCCGAACCAGGACGGGTGCGCTTAGACGTGCGTCGCATCAACGCTTTGCAGCTAGAGCAACTGGGCATCCACGCCGAACAAGTAGCGATCGCACCTTACTGCACCTATCAAACCCCCGATCGCTTTTTTTCGTATCGTCGTAGCCGTGAGAAGAAAGCCCAATGGTCTGGCATTGTCAGCCAATCAAGGAATTAACCGCTGCTCTGTCCGTACGACGTATTAGTGTTTACGACGCAGTAGTGTTAACGCTAGCTATAAAAGACAATGGTAGAAAAATCTGTGGCAGCAAGTGTTCTCTTAGTCAGCGAAACGCTGCTAACAACAATAGTTAAACAGAATGTGGTTAAGTTACCTGAGCGATCGGCGTGCCCAGTTGAAAAACTGGGTGAATCGGTGAGGAGAAGTGGAGTCATCGCACAGTATTATGACAAGGCATTAGGGTGTACTGCTTGAAAGCGTGTTGTTTCAGGCTCTGTTACTTCAAGACCGTTGCCTCTAAGGCGTGTAGCTAATTTTTATTAGCCTGTCTATTGCCGTCTAGAGTAGCCTTTGAGCGATCGCACCTACTTTTGCAATGCCATTTAAGTTACACATATCGCTGTGAGTCTTTATCATTGGGATTAAAAAGGAATCTCTCTCGGACATCCTGATTTTTGGGATGTAGACAGAAAAAGTAAGTATGTCTGGCTACCCTGCTGCTTGGTGAACCTGGAGTCGCTTAACTAAACAATGACGCATCAACTTCAACAGGACAGTTCCACCGCTATTGTGGGTAAACGTTACAAGCTCATTAGCCAGCTCGGTGTTGGCGGCTTTGGGCAAACGTTTTTGGCACAAGACCTGC
>DATNQS010000088.1:0-1937 GCA_036703925.1 Candidatus Sericytochromatia bacterium | reverse complement strand
TCAAGCGGCAGCAGGCTAGGCATTGCCGAGGATGAAGCATCTGGAGCCAGCGATGGACTGGCGATGGCAGCGGACTGTTCAATGGCAGCAGTGCGGAGGTCGTTACCACACTGACCACAAAAACTGGCATCAGCTTGCACCGTTGTACCGCAGTTAGGACAACTCATGGTTGCAGGTAACGGCGTGTAGCAGGCTTCGCACTGAACTGCGCCATCAGGATTTTGATGATTGCAATTCGGACAAACAATCATGAACTCTTTCCCCTTTATCAATTTCCATCCTCAGAACACCCAATTAGATCAGCTTTCAGCTTTAACCCCTATGCTGACTAGCGATCGCTGACGCGCCATCTCGTTATTCTAGTTCTACTGTGGAACAGGGCTAATGTCATCTATTTGTGACTGAATCAACTCGTGCGAAGGTCTTGCCCTGCGGTTTGATCCAGCAGCCACCAAAGTTCTCCTTCTGGCTGAATCAACCGCGCCGGATAGGTGTGGTCATCAGCAACAGGGGCAAAGATTTGCGCCAGTGCAGGGCGTTTGCTGGCTCCTGCCACCATAAACAGGACAGTACGAGCGTGGTTGATCAGGGGTGCAGTGAAGGTGATGCGAGGCTGCCCGTCTTTGTTGCCTACCGTAACGAGACGGTCACGAACTTGCAACGCCTCTGTATGCGGAAAGAGTGACGCGGTATGTCCGTCGTCCCCAATGCCCAGCAAGATGATGTCGAACCGTGGAAACTCACCAGGCTGAAGCTGAAAGAATTGCTGCAACTCTGACTCATGCTGACTAGCGGAGACGGCGGGATCAGGGTTGGCTGTTGGCATCGGGTGAAGGTTTGCAGGCGGAAGCGCTACCTGGTCTAACCAGGCGTGACGCGCCATACCTTCATTGCTGTCGGGATGGTCGGCTGGCACATAGCGTTCGTCACCCCAAAAGATGTGGATGTTGTCCCAGGCAAGATCGTGCGTAGCAAGCTGTTCATAGAGTGGCTTGGGTGTGCTGCCGCCTGCAAGGGCGATCGTGCAGAGTCCCCGTTCCGCGATCGCCGTCTGGATTTTATCGAGCACGATCGCCAACGATCGCTGAATGAGTGCGTCCTTATCGGGTAGCACTTCTACAATTTTGTTCATGGTTTTAGCTACTCAAGGTTTTAACCACTCAGACCCGTCGAGAGATCCAGTTCCGTAGTCTACTATAAGAGGTTGCCAGGGCAGTTTTAGCCTACTGCCGATCAAATCTATAGAAGCCGATGAAAACATCTAACGCCTCCCCTCTGACTGCCCTCATTCTTAAAAGCGTCGGTATTGTCCTGATTGTGCTTTACTTGCTCGACTGTGCAGTCGTGCTCTCATCTTCCAGATTTCAGGACAGCCAATGGCTGTTTACCACGACGACTCAACTGATCGATCGCGGCTTTGTACCAATGATGGGCTTTGGCTTTCTGTTTATCGGCTTCTGGGTCGAGAGTGCGTTAGAGCCTACCCTCGCTGGAGAACGGTCTCGCGGCTTGAAGCTTGGTGCTGCCTTACTGTCGAGCTTACTAGCCTTACTCTTTTTGCTGTTCATCCCCCTTAGCGTCAATGCCACCAATGCAGCAGCCGACGACCAGATGAAACAGATTACGCAAGATGCTAGTCGGGCTGAAAGCCAGATTGATGGACAGGTGCAGCAACTTAGAGCCCAGATTGATGCTCAGTCGGGTCAAATCGATCAGTTGATTCAGAGCGGTCAGCTTCAGGGCACACAGTTGGAGCAAGCGAAACAAAAGTTAGCGGAGCTTCAGAAATTCAAATCTAACCCTAAAGCACTGGAAGCACAGATCGCACCTGAGCGCGATCAAAAATTGACGCAGATTCGCGACAACAAGCGTAAACTCGAAACCCAAATCAACGACAACAAGCTGCGATCAGGGATGCGGAGCGGCATTGCTAGCCT
>DATNQS010000087.1:0-5928 GCA_036703925.1 Candidatus Sericytochromatia bacterium | reverse complement strand
TCAATAAAGTTGGGAGGGTAAAAGGTACTTGAACCAGTTAAGTAAACAACATCACCTGTATGCAGCACAAAGCGACAGCCATCTCGCTGCTGCACCATCTGCTCGGCAATGCGCCGCTGAGGATTGTGCCCCCGATGTGCTCCAGAACCGCTGTCTCCTAGCACTAGAAAGGAGAACTCTGGGCTATCCTCCTGGTTGTCATCCAGCACCAGACGAGTTTGGTCAATGTCTCGCTGCACGATCGCCTGTTCACCCCAACGGACGCGCTGGCGCATCTTGAGGATTTTGGTCGCGATCGACGGATCGGTGACAAACTCCATGACAAATTAACTCCCTGTTTTGGCCTTTAGTGCTGTCCTTATAACAACCTACACTGATTGTAATGGTTGCTTCATAAGGCTTCGCTTGATCTTTCTTTGGCTTTGAACCCGTTCCTCCATCCTTAGGTAGAGTAAAAACGTCGCGATTTCTTTTAACTTCAATAGTGCAAAGAGCTGATGACTCCAAAACCCCAGGGCAACTTGGGGCTTTCATATTTTTAAGAGAAAAACAGAATATAGTTGATGATCGAGCCAGGCAGCTTCACTTTACGCTTTTGGTTCGTACGTGATCTGCTCTGACGTATAAGACGGCGGCTCAAGATGAATGAGAATGCGAACTGGGCTGAAGCGTTCTGCTAATTTATCTTCTACAGCTTCGGTGACTTGATGGGCCGTTTCGACATCAGTTGCACTAACAATTAAGTGCATCTCGATAAAGATTTGCCGACCTACGATCCCTCTAGACGCAATGTCGTGGCAGTTGATTACACCGGGAACCTGGATGGCGATCGCGTGAATAGCTTCGGGTGCGATCGCCATTTCATCGACTAAGGATGGCAGGTTCTCTTTAAGCACTGACCACCCGC
Source organism: Candidatus Sericytochromatia bacterium (assembly GCA_036703925.1). Lineage (GTDB taxonomy): Bacteria > Cyanobacteriota > Cyanobacteriia > Leptolyngbyales > Leptolyngbyaceae > Stenomitos. Next base: position 5,021 of record DATNQS010000087.1, on the reverse strand, counting down.
TAAAAAAGACCAGCAACGCGACCGGAAAGGCAAGCACTACGTCAAGCCACTGGAACCCCCATACCCAGATGCCAATTAATCCGCCTATCACGCTGATCGTGACCCAAATATCGCTCATGGTGTGTTTCGCGTCGGCAAGGAGAATGGCGCTTCCAATACGCAGCCCTTCCCGTCGCTCGTAAAAGGCAACAAAAATGTTGATGCCCAGTACGATCAGCAATAGCCAGAGTTCTTGAGGCGAGATTTTTACCGGAGGATGGTTGGGCTGCAAAAGGTTTTCGATCGCGCTCTGCAAAATCTCGAAGCAGGCGATCCCCAGAAAAGCAGCAATGCCCAAAGCACCGACTGCCTCAAACTTTTGATGTCCATAAGGATGATCGCGATCGGGTTCAGGCGATGAAAACCGACTGGCAAGTAACCCTAATATGTTGTTTGCGCTATCGGTCACGCTATGCAGTGCATCTGCTATTAAACTGAGCGACCCAGTCAGCCAGCCAATGCCAGCCTTCAACACCATCACAAACAGGTTAAGCAGCAGGGTAACTAGCAACACCTTCCGAACCTGCGATCGATTATCTGCAACCACAGCATTAAGCCAACTCATTCCCCTTACTGTAGGGCAGTGATCGCGCCAGCACTACTGGCATTCCGCGCTTGTAGGCAAAGATTCGCAGTAGTTGATAGCGGTTACGATCGTTCAATAGCAGCAGTAGTTTGGTGGCATGATGCTCCACTGGTAGCTAAGGCTTTACGGTAATCAAAGCAGCCCATCCGTAAAGAGAAGATCTTTTCAGTAACTATCACCAGTACTATTTAGAATGCCGATCGTTGGTGCAAGCAGATATGTCTCGGTTCACTATCAATCTTCTGGAGGGGTCTGTTGCCATCAGCTTTACGCCCCAAGCTGCTGAAGAGCTGCAAACGGCACTCTCTCAGTTGATGGATCGCCTCAAAGCTACAGCCGTAAAGACAGCCCCCGGCAGTCGCGGTACACCGCAAAAGCCGATGGAATATCAGTACACAGGCGATGTGTTTCTCGAAATTTTTTGCAACCCTAACATTTGGCCAACACCGTTTGCCGCTAAGGTCTTGATCACCGTAAGGGACGATCGCATTCGTTTGACAACAGAAGCCGAACTCAGCCGTCTGATAGAAGACATCAATCAGTATTTAGAGCAATCCTAAATGAAAAAGAACTTCGCTTTTTGCAGAAATCGGAGTTCGGAAAAAAATGGGCTTAGACTATTCGCATCGCTAGTAAAGGACGTGGCTGAAATGAACGCTGACAATCTTGTACAACTGCTTCAGAACGGTTTTCGCGTCACGCTTGGTGCAACAGCATCTTTAGTAGAAGTGATCCAAGACTCTGAGAAACGTCATGAGAACCTCTCAAAGCTGAATCAGGAGTGGAGCGTACTCTCGTCTGAATGGGCGCAAAAAGGCGCAGTCACAGAGCAAGAGGCTCGCAACTTTGTGGATACGCTGCTGGCTCAACGCGCTAACCAGCAGGCTCCAGCTTCAAGTACGACCAGCACAACCGCTACTACGCCGTCTGCCGCACCCGAAATCCAGCTAGAGTTGCAGGAGCTAACCGCGCAGATTACAGCGATGCGTGCTGAGTTGGAAACACTCAGAAACCAAAATGCACCTTCTTAGTGGAACGAGTAACCACTAAGTTGCGTCTACTCAGTTAGGTCTGTCAGAGCCGGATTAATGCTGCTTGACAAACGGGTAGCGGTTGGGAAGGTCTTCTTTGAGGGACCAAAGTCCCTCAAAGAATTTCAGAGGCGTAGGCATGGCGCTAAAGCTGATGCAGTGGGGCAAGACGATCGCTTAGTCGTTGTCCCACTGTTCACGGCCGACTAAATCGCCAATGCGATCGCGCAGCAGAAAGTTACAGCGCTCAAGTTCGCACTCAATGAATGCCCATTCGCGTGCTGGTATGAACTGGCAGAGAATGTAGATCGGTTGATGACGGCTGACCATACCCTTTTGAACAAGTTCACGCGCTTCGTCTTGGATGACACTAAGAGAGTATTGTGCAGATTGAAGCATGGATCTCACCCTTGTACTGGTTAATGGAGCTTTGATAAAAGAGGAGGGGCTTGGCGGCGTAACCTAAGGTCACTGTAGCGGTTGCAATAGAAGCGGTAGCAATAGATAAAAACTCAAGCTTAAGATTTAGCGAGGAGGACTGTAGTCCTGTATACTGATCAGTTTTCATTTTCGCGCTAATTCCTCTTTGATTGTATTAAGAACCGTTGAAAAAGTCATCAAACGTTAACTCGATTGTTATCACTCTTGAGCTGAAATAGCCTTCCCTCAGTAGATCTAGGGCGATATTTAAATTATTATTACGATCCATTAATAATTGCTATGAATCCAACCCGTCGCGCTGATGTGTGATTTATCAGCCAGCGATCACCGCTTTAAGCAAATTGCCAGTTTGAGCCTTGCTGCTGTCAAACGCCTGTAACAACGTTAGCGCTAGGACTAAAGGGCTGGTCAGCCGCTTTAGTGTTCCCAGGTTTATAGCGCTCGTGACATAGTGCGACTGCCAATTCTAGTGCTGCCCTCATACTGGTTGCCTCTGCTATGCCCTGCCCGGCAATGTCGAAGGCTGTACCGTGATCGGGTGATGTCCGCACAAAAGGTAGTCCGATAGAGGTATTGACGGCTCGATCGAATGCCATCAGCTTTACTGGGATGAGTCCCTGATCGTGATAGAGGGCTAAATAAGCGTCGGCAGGATTAAACAAGGCTGCTGTCTGGGTGCTGCCAAACCACGCCTGTCCTGGTTTGACCCACAGTGTATCGGGTGGCGTGGGTCCATCCAATTGAAGGTGCGGCAACCGCAAACGAGTGTCCTCGAGCCAGGGGATCAGCCAATCTTGTTCTTCGTGCCCTAGCTTGCCTTGTTCGCCACTATGAGGATTGAGTCCCGCGATCGCTATCCGTGGTGTTTCTAGCCCGAAGTCTTGTCGCAGACAATCAAGCAGTAGATCGAGCTTACGAGTCAGCAATGCAGGTGTAAGCGCATCAGCAACGTCGCGTAGGGGAATATGGGTTGTGGCGAGCAGCGTTCGCAAGATCCAACCTGTGTGGGGCGATCGAGCGACAAATAACATCCCGAAGCGATCGACCCCTGCCCGTTCTGCCAGCAGTTCCGTTTGTCCGGGGTAGGGATGACCCGCCGCACTCCAGGCAGCTTTGGAAATCGGTCCTGTGACGATGCCATGAAAAGCGCTAGTGAGGGCATGGGCGATCGCAGTTTCGAGATATTGAAAACTAGCGGCTCCGCTAGCAGCACTTTCCTGACCAATCACAATTTGCTGCTCAAGGTCAGGAGCAAGCGTGACATCGAGTATTTGCAAATCGTCTGGGTTTGCCAGGGGCAGCGCTGGGTAACGCGATCGCAACTGTTGATAGGTGGCTGCGAGGCGCGATCGACTGCCAACGAGCGTTACAGCGCCACCGTCGAGCGGAGTCGCCAACGCTTTGAGAATCACTTCTGTACCAATGCCTGCTGGGTCGCCCAAAGTGATGGCTAGTTGAGGCGTATAGGGCTTTGTGGTGGCTATCATTGTTTACTTTGTAGCGACTTGAGAGTTGTTGAGCAATTAGCTATCAGCAGTCAGCTATCAGCAGTCAGCGATGGCATAGAATTGCCATCTGGCTCCAGACTTTTGCTTAGTGCCTTCTACACTTTAGCGATCGCCTTTGTCGGTTGGCTCTATGCTTTTGCAAGGACATCATCCAGTTCGGCGTAGTCGGGTAGCGTGGTGTCGATCGCCTTGCCAGCCCGAAGAACTGTGCGATCGTGCTGAGAGCGAGAGAGTAGTTCACTGTAGCGACGTGCCTTGAACAAAACGAGGTCGGCAGGCAAACCCACGCCAATACGTCCCACTGTTGGCAAACCCATTAAGTCAGCCGGAGTGGTTGTAATGGAGCGACACCAGGTGCCATAAGGACGATCTAAGTGGGCAATTTTGACAGAGAGGCTAAACACTTGCAGACCATCATGGTCGCCAAAGCCGTGGAAGGGGTCGCGGCAGTTGTCGCTGGCGATCGCAACGGGCACTCCCGCTTGCTGTAGCTCATGCAGCAGTGTGACGCCTCGCCAACGCGGTGTCCGACGGGCTTGCCGATCTTGCAGGTAAAGGTTGCACATGGGCAGGCTGACGATGCCGATCCCGGCTTGCTTGACGAGGGCGATCGTCGTTGCTGCTGTTTCGTCTGATTGCACGGCAAGGCTGCAACAGTGCCCACAGACGACTCGCCCCTGATATTGATGTTGGATAGCGGTTTCAGCAATGACGCGCAATGTTGCTGAATTTGGATCATTCGTCTCGTCTGCATGAAAGTCCAACGGAAGGTTTCGTTCTTTTGCCAGTGTGAAAACGCGATCAACCTGCTGCGCGATCGCAGGGTTCATGTAGGCAACGCCACCTAAAATACCACCCACTTCAGCTATCAGGTCTGCAAGCTGTTCGCCCTGGGGGGTGAGGTAATACTCCAACGGCACCAGGGAAGCCGCTTGCAACAATAGCCGCTCTGACCATTCTGCCTGAAGGGTTTTGAAAACACCCAGGCTAATTGCCGCTTGTTCACCAGAGGCGTCGATGTGTGTGCGGATCGCTTTGCTGCCGTGGGCATAGCTGCACTTCAGCCCAAACGACATCCGACGATACAGGTCGTCTGCATCCCAGTGTCGTGCATCCGTTTGCACAGTAGCGATCGCGCCGTCAAAGGTGCCATCAGGATTTGGTGCCCGCTCCCAAACGTGCCCTTTATCAAGATGCGTATGCAGATCAACAAAGCAGGGAAAGACAATACCGTTTTGTAGATCAGCCGAGGGACTGTCGTCGGGCACCTGTCCAGCAGGGGCGATCGCGGCGATCGTGCCGTTGTCAATTTTAAGATCGACCCGTAAAAAATCGCTGGGTTCCAGGTGGGTGAATCGAAGATCTTGAGTGCCCTCTGTAAGTGTAGGCTGGCTCTGGTCTAGCAGCGGTTGTGGG
>DATNQS010000086.1:0-1607 GCA_036703925.1 Candidatus Sericytochromatia bacterium | reverse complement strand
TCTCTCCGCTTTTCAGGCATTGTTTTTGGCAACATTGGGGGGCGCAAGGGCGCTGTCGTTAGAGGACACGTTGGGCAATTTTGAGCCAGGTAAAGAAGCTGATTTCGTAGTGCTTGACCCCAGAGCCACACCCCTGATGGCACGGCGTAATGTGACGGCAAGCGCAACTTCCCTAGCGGAACTGGCTGATCAAGCCTTCGCCACAATCATCTTGGGGGACGATCGCGCGGTTCATGCCACTTACGTCATGGGCGAACTAGCTTATAAGAACAAGGCATATGAGCCGGTTGCAGCTTAACAGAGGAAGAGAGAATGGTTAATGATCCAGTTGTGATCAACGATTGGCATCCAGTGGCGCGATCGGAGGATGTCCAGAAAGGCGCACTGTTGCCCGTCCATTTGCTAGAAGAAGATCTGGTGCTATGGCGATCGAGTGACCAACTCCATGCCTGCCGGGATTTGTGTGCCCATCGTGGGACGCGGCTTTCCATTGGACAGGTGACGGATGGTACATTGGTATGCCCCTATCATGGCTGGGCATACAACGGTGAAGGGCAATGCGTCCACATTCCAGCGCACCCTGGGCAAACGATCCCCAAACGCGCTCAGGTAAAGACTTACCATGTGCAAGAGCGCTATAACCTGATTTGGGTGGCGCTGGGTGAACCCGCGCAGGACGTGCCCGCGTTTCCAGAATGGGATGATCCCACCTACCGTAAACTGCTGTGTGGACCCTACGGTGCCTTTGATCTGTGCGGCTTACGAGCGATCGAGAACTTTCTGGATGTGGCTCACTTTCCTTTCATCCATGAGGGCATTTTGGGTGATGCTGCCTATCCAGCGATCGAGGATTATGGCACGACGATCGAGCCGGATGGCGTGCTTTCTAAAGGCGTGAGCGTCTATCAACCCGATCCCTATGGCACCGGTCAAGGTGATGTTGTTGCCTATACCTATCGTGCGCTCCGACCCTTTACGGCGTATCTAGCGAAAGAGTCAGAGGGTACTCGTTTTTCGATTCTCTTCTGCGTCACACCGCATACTGCCCTTAAAAGTACGCTCTGGATGTGGATGGCGCTAAATTATGACTACGAAACGCCTACGGCTGACTTGATTGCATGGCAAGAAAAAATTCTGAATCAGGACATTCCAATCATTCAGGCACAACGACCTCAACTGCTGCCGCTTTACGCCCAGACCGATTTATTGCTGAACAGCGATCGCTCCCTGATTGTTTACCGCAAATGGCTACAGGAGATGGGCTTACGCTTTGGCACGGTTGGTGCGTGAACGCTCGACTTTTGGCACTAGAGATAGACTAGAGATCACGCTAAAGAGCCATTACCTGGGCTGATAGCAGTACATGGAAATGAAAAATTACCTTGTACAAGCCCCAACTGTTGCTGCCTTCGCGCTATCGGGCTGTCATTATGTACCACTGGCTAACGCTTCTTAACGCCATATCGTTCTTGCCAAGTGCTTTTCTCAGTCAGCCTGGAGTCTCTGTCCTGTAAACTTTTCTATGCAGTCAGTATCAATCCCAACCGCAGAAGTGGCAGAGCGAGAGTAACCTTAGCGATTAACGTTAACCTGCGCCTTTAAACGCT
>DATNQS010000085.1:0-6454 GCA_036703925.1 Candidatus Sericytochromatia bacterium | reverse complement strand
AACGCTCTTGCAAAAACAGCAGCACGATCCTGCCATTCTGGCTCGTGGCTTGCAAACAATTGAACGCAACGCCAAATTGCAAACGCAGCTCATTGAAGATTTGCTAGATGTTTCCCGCATTTTACGCGGCAAACTCATCCTCAATGTGGCTCCAGTGGACTTGAAGTTTACGATTGAAGCTGCAATGGAAACTGTGCGCCTAGCGGCAGAAGCGAAGGCAATGCAGATCCAGACCCACTTTGACCCAGTGGGATACGTTGCAGGGGATGCCAGCCGTTTACAGCAAATAGTTTGGAACCTGCTAGCGAATGCGATTAAATTCACCCCAGATGGCGGACGAGTCGAAGTGCGGTTAGAGCAAGTTGAGCATGGGAGCGTGGAGAATTGGGCGCACGGAAGCGTCGATGAGCCATCCACTCCTCACTCCTATGCCCAAATCACTGTCACCGACACCGGCAAAGGCATTACCCCAGAGTTTTTTCCTTATATCTTCGATCGCTTTCGTCAAGCAGATAGTAAGACCACTCGTCAGTTTGGTGGCTTGGGCTTGGGTTTGGCGATCGTACGGCAATTGGTTGAACTGCATGGCGGTACAGTTCACGTAGAAAGCTCCGGCGAAGGGCAGGGAACCACGTTTACGGTTCACCTACCGCTAATGAAGGATCAAGCCAGACAGGTGCATAGTGAGAAAAAGAGCCTTCAACTTACCGATGTTGCCTCACATCCTTTACAAGGTGTTCGAGTATTGGTGGTGGATGATGAAACTGATGCCCGTGAGTTAGTAATTTTTATCCTGGAGGATGCAGGCGCACTGGTTGTTTCAGCCGCATCGGCTGTAGAAGCACTGGAAGCATTAACAAAGACAGAGGTTGATGTGCTGATCAGTGATATTGGGATGCCTACGATGGATGGCTATACGCTGATGCAGCACGTGATCACTCAGTTTGCAGAGAAAGGAGAGCCGCTTTCAGCCAGTAACCCGTTACCAAAGGCGATCGCCCTCACTGCGTATGCAGGGGAAATTAACCAACAAAAGGCTCTCGCTGCCGGATTCCAGCGCCATCTGAGTAAACCGATCGATCCAACTGAACTCGTTGCAGCGATCGCAAGTCTTAGCCAATTATCTTAGTTTTTTGTGACTACCTCAGTTTCTGGGTGGCACGATTGATCCCACTTTTTGCAACTTTAAGCCAACGACTTCGCAGACAACTGACCAACAGCCATTAACGTAAATAGACAGGTGGGGCGGTGGTTGTGGTTAATGGCAGAACGACGGTAAAGGTAGCGCCCTGTCCTTCGCCCTGGCTCTCTACGCGAATATCACCGTTATGTAACTCGACCAGTTGCCGTACAATTGCTAGCCCTAAGCCCAAACCTCCATGTTGGCGCGTGGTTGAACTATCTGCCTGACGGAAGTAGTCGAAGATGTAGGGGAGAGCGTCTGCTCGAATTCCTTGTCCCGTGTCGCTGACTTGTATCACCGCCTCGGTACTCTGCTGCACTAACCGGATCTCAACCTGCCCACCTTCTGGAGTGAATTTGATGGCATTCGAGAGCAGGTTCTCGATTAACTGTCGCAGGCGATCGCCGTCACCAGAAACTTGCCCCACCGTCTCATCTAAGTGAGCGTCTAAGCGAATGGACTTAGCTGTAGCACTTGGTTGCACCGTTTGAATTGCCGCTGCAACCACTGCGCGTAGAGGAATGGGGTGCTTTTGCAGCAGCAGTTTTCCACGCAGCAGACGGGAGATGTCGAGCAGATTCTCAATCAGTTGAGCCTGCAAGCGGGCATTGCGCTCGATCGTTTCTAACGCACGGGCAGTAATGGTTGCATCGAACTGGTGAGTCCGCAATGCTTCCGCCCAGCCCAGGATAGAGTTTAGGGGCGTGCGAAGTTCATGAGAGACGATCGCTAAAAACTCGTCCTTCAAACGGTTGGCTTGCTCCAGTTCCTCCGCCTGATGTTGAAGCGCATTCAGGGCAACTTGTAGCTCTCGTCGCCGCAAGCTCACCTCTTCCACCAACGCTTCTAAACTGTGGCTCTGGCTGGCAAGCTCTTGTTGCAACAAGTTACGCACTCGCTTCACTGCGATTAAATTACTAACTCGCGCCTGTAACTCCTCAACCGAAAAGGGTTTCATCAAGTAGTCTTGAGCGCCCTGACGTAACAGTTGCACCCGCAGTTCATCATCAGCTTTGGCAGTGAGCATCACGACTGGAGTGGTATCCAGCTCTGGGTGAGTCCGAATCTGTTGCACAAGCTGCGCACCACTGAGATAGGGCATCATCACATCACTCAGGATTAAATCAGGCTTGAGTGCGATCGCCTGCTCTAAGCCCTCTTGCCCATTGGTAGCAGTAGCAGTGCAATACTCAGATGCCAACGTTGTGGTGATGAACTGATTCATTTCTAGATTGTCTTCCACTACCAGCACTAACGGTTTGCCGACTGCTGGCGCTGGAAGGTCAGAGTCGATTGGCGCAAGCGTCCGGAGTTCTTCTACTAGTTGGTTTGCGATCTCTTCACTCTGATTCAGCTTAGTGGTTGAAGCAGTAATGCTGCTGTCAGATGGTGTTAGCAAGGGTAGCTCAACGGTAAATTGTGCGCCGCCTTCGGGTGCATCGCTGATGCCAATAGTGCCACCTTGTAGCTCGGCGAATTCTTTTGCGATCGCCAATCCTAAACCAGTGCCACCGAAGCGACGGGTTGTGCTGCCTTCCCCCTGGCTAAACCGCTCAAAGATCGTTTCCTGTAAAGCAGCCGAAACACCCGGACCGCTATCGCGAACCGAAAGAATGGCTCGATCGACCTGGACTGGCAAACTGGTTGAAACACCGTCGGCAGAATTAATCTCAGCTTGATTGCTTTCTAGCGTGCAATAAATGATGCCGCCGTTAGGGGTAAATTTGAACGCATTGGAAATCAGGTTAAGCAGGATGCGCTGTACTTTTGCGGCATCAATTTGAGCAGGCAAAGATTCTGGTACATCAATAGTCCAGGCAATGTTCTTTTCTTGTGCCAAGCCATCAAAGTTCGCGGCAGTAAGGCGCACCAGTTGAGCCAGATCAACTTGCGTAGAGTTTAGTGCCATCTTGCCTGCCTCCAGTTTAGAGACATCAAGGAGATCGTTGACTTGCTTAAGTAATAAGCGAGCGTTGCGATCGACAATTTTTAAATCATGCTGGTGCTCCTGGCTCAGTTCTCCATGTTTGAGCAGTTTCTCAACGGGTCCCAGAATCAGAGCAAGCGGCGTTCGGAGTTCGTGATTGACATTGGCGAAAAACTGCGTCTTGAGTTGGTCAACCTCCTTTAGTTGCTCGTTCATTGCCTCTAGCTTATGGTTAGCTGTTTCCAAATGCGATCGCCGTTCTTCTGAAAGCTTGGCAGACTCAACCAGGGCTAACGCTTGAGGAACGAGAAAAGGAAGGATAAAGGCTGTAGTGACAGAGGCGATCGCCGTAATCACCTTTAGAACTCCCGAAAGCCAGTAAGTTGGATGCCATAATGTCCACACATCCATGAAGTGGGTACTAGCACAGGCAATAATGAAGGAACCAAACGCCAAAAACATCCAGTGAAAGGGAATTTCTCGGCGAGTCTTGTAAACCAGGTAAGCCAGGGTTGCTGAAATGGCAACGTAGGCAAGGGCAATAAACGAGTCTGAAAGGACATGTAGCCACACCAGCCCTGGCTTCCACAAATAGCAATGCCCATGCGGAATAAACCCGTTCACTGCTAAGAGGGAGTTCCACCATCCCGGAAAGACCAGCAGGAGTAGGAGGGCAACAATGAACACTGCTGCAACGTAACTCAGGTTATTTCGATTAATGCTTATCATCAGTCTTAAACTTAAGAGCCCAGTCTCTTACTTATTCTGTAATTATTCTTACTTCCAAGCTCATAACTCAGCTTTACGCTTTACAAAAACTAGATAAAAGAAAGTATTGCAGTAGAAAGAATCTCCACTGTAATTTTGAAGCTCTTGATGGAGCGATAACAGAGCTCTCCCATCACTTAATGTTAACCATAACTATCGTTTAAAGACCTTATACATACTTATCTGTAATAGTTCTATCTAGTGGTAAAGAGCCAGACGTTTGCTTTTCAGGTAGAACAGAAATCGTTCAACGTCACAAGCCTGAAGCAGTGGTCTAGGCATAGGAGCTAAAAATTGTCATAAGTCTAGGAGCTAGCGCTTTAGGTCTATCTGGGTCTGAGATGACGAATTGATCTGGTTAAAGCTGAACATAAACCGTTGAAAAATGAGACCGATAGTGAGCGATGAAGGGGCGCTCGCAAGTGACACAACGGTGAGTTTTTAGACTGTTGCCCTTGCCCTTTGAATGAAGAGGCATAGGCTTGCACTCAAGGCGTGGCATTACCATTCACCGCCATCATCGCTTCCTTGCGGAACGTCAAAAAGAGATTGAGAGGATGCTTTAAAAGTCTAGATTCTTGTAGCCTTGGCGACTAAAGTCGCAGCTACAGGGACGAAACCTGCGGCAGCAGGTTGCTATAACCCTTACCTTTCAGTAGTCCGCGTCAGCGGACTTTGTTATGTAGTCGCGGTTTTAACCGCCAGACCCCTTTTCAAAAACCTCTAAAAGTGTTCTTTGGTACACAACAGGTGGTTGCAATATGGTGCAACAAGGAAACGGAGGGGCGATCGCAAATATCGGTTCCATGTGGGCACATCAGGCTATCACCGCTACGCCCTCTACTGCCTACCTAATAGCGAAAGCAGGCTTGCACTCACTGACGCAACACCTGGCAATGGAACTCGCGTAATATAAGATTCGCGTTAATGCTGTTGCACCAGCTGTAGTGGAGACATCCGCTTATGGAGTCTTTATGGAGTAGCGGCAATCCACACCACGCGACAAAGCTTCAACATCTTTCATCCCATTGGGCGCATTGGGCAACCTAATTAATGTTGCAGAAGTGGTGGCATTTTTGCTTTCCAAGTGAGCCAACTGGGTTACAGGCGCAATCTGGAACGTTGATGGCGGGCAGGGCTAGGCAATGAGCGTAGCAAGATAGGAGTGTCTGTGCTTGAGAAACACCAGTAACCGATCGCCATAATTGCTTACAACCGCCTGTTGCACGGATAGACGAGCTTGTAATGCCTGCCGCCAAAGCTTCACACTGGGCGTGCTTGAGAAGATGTGAAAGTCTGAGATTGCGTCGAAGGTGTCGAAATAGCGAAAGATTGTGCTGTAAACGGCATCAACCAAAGAAAACTGCGCTCCAGCAAAATAGGGAGTGGGGTGGAGGCTACCCTCTAACAAACTAAACTTAGCCACTAAATTGTTCCGTTTTTGCTCAAAAAGAGGTTGGTCAGCAGCGTTGTAGAATGCAGCAATGTCATTGAGAATGCTGGAACCAAATTCGATCCAGGCTCGATGTTTCGCTTTCTCTAAGGGATCGACTGGATGCAATGAACCCGGCGTTATTTCGTCCAGGTATTCGCAAATCACGGCTGACTCAAATAAGACTTCATCCCCAACTTTTAAAAGCGGTACTTTACCCAGCGGCGATATGTGCCTGAACCAGTCTGGTTTGTTGGCGAGATCGATATCGGTGCGATCGTGCGCGATTTGCTTTTCGAGCAGTGTAATTACAGCTCGTTGCACATAGGGACAGAGATCATGACTGATCAGGTGGAGGGTTGGTGACATGAAGCTGACGACTCTATAGAAGTGCTGAAGCTCGATAATTGCAACTGCAACTACTTTGAAGTTAGCATCGAATGATTGCAACTGCAACTACTTTTGGCGATACTGGTGGTATGAACACCCCTGTGAAGCTCGATCGCCTGCATAACTCTGTTTGGCGGCTTTTCCTTACTGCCAATGTCAAAGTGCTGGAGCGGATTGAGGCAGAGCTTACTCAAGCCCAATTGCCGCCCTTAGAGTGGTACGACGTGCTGCTGACGCTTAAAGAAGCGCCAAACCATCGTTTGCGGTTAAGTGAACTAGCTGATCATGTCCTGTTAAGCCGTAGTAACTTGACTCGACTCGTTGATCGCCTGGAAAAAGTTGGACTCTTACACCGCGAACCCTGCCCAGATGATCGGCGGGGAACTTTTGCAGTTCTGTCTCATGCCGGTTTAGCCATGCAGGCAGCAATGTGGAGTGTTTATGCAGCAGGGATTGCCACGCACTTCGCTGATCAGTTGGAGGAGGATGAGGTTGAGGTTTTGCAGCGCGTTTTACAGCGTTTGCTGGCTGCCATTGATCACCAAGCCGACGCAGTGAGTGGCTGACTGCCTAACACATCTTTCTGCGTGGCGGTATATTGCTTAGCTGTTTGCATCTTTTACGAAAAACTACTACCTAAAAAAGCAAAGGTATCATCATCCCAACAGGGTTCTGGTAATAACGACAGTAGCTTATGTTTCACATCGGCTTCGATCGCAAACATATCATCCCGCTGAAACAGCGCAGCCAGCGC
>DATNQS010000084.1:0-2616 GCA_036703925.1 Candidatus Sericytochromatia bacterium | reverse complement strand
GAGTTACCAGGATGTTTTGCCCTACTTCAAGAAATCGGAGCACCAGCAGCCCTTAAATTAATGAACTTAAAGCCCGATTGAGTACAAACTCAGTACACTGCCCTTTCAAAAGCCCTTATACATACGAGAGACGAGGATATTTAGATGGGTTGAAAAAAGCGCCTGACTTACAGCCCTGATGCAAAGCATCTTGTAAGTTTATGAATAACGTGACACTAAATGGTTAAAACCGTTCTAAACATAGAGTAAATTCCAGATAGGGTCTGGAATGCCTAGACCTCGTCGATTTTAGACACTAAATGTTTAAAACTGACAAATAAACATTTAATAAACACATGGGCAGTACAAGATTCGAACTTGTAACATCCTGCTTGTAAGGCAGGCGCTCTACCGTTGAGCTAACCGCCCGAAAGATGCACATTGGGCACAGTTAACTATATTAGCAGATACTTGCACATTTATTGCTGACCTTTTCTAATTTCGGTAACTCGTTGCCGATAAGGCTCTGAAAGCTAGGGAGCGACCAGGCAATTTGTCGCTTTAGCTTTAGTCAGTGCATTTGTACCTGCTACGATGCTGAGAGCATTGTCTGCCTGTCTCCATCATGCCTTCTGGTCGGACTCATGACAGCATTACCCTTTGGAGTTTGCCGCTACTTGCCGGGTTGACCTTTGCACGCACCCAAAGCAGCAGCCTGACACTGTTCGTTTCGGGCAGCTACCTTTTCAGTGGGCTGATGTTTGGTCCTGATTTGGATGTGTACTCCCATCAGTACAAGCGCTGGGGGCTGTTACGCTGGATCTGGTTGCCCTATAGACGCAGTATGCGGCATCGATCGTTCTGGTCGCACGGTCCGATTGTGGGAACGGTGGTACGAGTCGCCTATCTGTTCATCTGGGTGGGGCTATTGGGCACTGGAGGGATTTTTGTCGGCGCGATCGCCTTTCAACTCATTAGCCAAACAAATGATTGGTTTGTTCTAGCGCAACAGTGGTGGAGCAGCAGTATTAGCTTTCTAGAACGAACACCGCAGCAGTACCCAATGGAAGCGATCGCCATTGCCCTTGGGCTTGAACTCGGCGCGATGAGTCACGCCCTCGCCGATTGGACGCTATCAACCTATCGACGCACATTTAAGCGTCCTTCCAAAAAGGCTGCAACCGTCCGGCAATCCCCTAGTCCATCGACGGCTTCGCCCTTTGCAGGTGATGGGACAAAGCGGTCTTCTGTTACGGAACGATCGCAGCCAGTAACACCGTCTCCCCCCACATACCGCGAACCACAGCTGCCACCCTTTGAGCGGCGGAAAGATGAGGGGTGAGAAAGTGAAGGGGTGAAGGGGTGAAGGGGTGAAGAAGTCTACTTATGACGTACTGAGTCCTATTTTTACGCTCACCTATGCTCGTAGCTCGTTAAAGTAAGAAAGCATCAGTAAGGGTTGATTGCATGACTAATTCTGAACGGTCTGATTCGGAACCGTTAGCGCAACAGGCTGCCATGCTGGAAGCGGTGCAGCAGTTGGTGTCAGTGGTGGCAAAGCTACGATCGCCCGATGGCGGCTGTCCCTGGGATCTTGCTCAAACACCAGAAAGTTTGATTCCCTATGTGATTGAAGAAGCCTACGAAACGGTGGAGGCAATTCAAAGTGGTGATCCAGCGGCAATCCGCGAAGAGCTAGGCGACCTCCTGTTGCAGGTTGTGCTGCAAGCACAAATTGCCAGCGACGCGAACCAATTTAACCTGACAGAGATTGCACAAGGTATCAGCGAGAAATTGATTCGTCGTCATCCCCACGTGTTTGGCACTGTCACTGTAGAGACAATGGATGATGTGTACCGTAATTGGGAGCAGATTAAGGCGATCGAAAAAGGGGAAGATCCCAACATTGCACCGCCTCTAAGCAAAAAACTGCGCCGTTATGCGCGATCGCTGCCACCGTTAATGGCAAGTATGAAAATTTCGCGTAAGGCGGCTGAGGTTGGTTTTGAGTGGGAATCGATCGACGGCGTGTGGGCAAAGTTTCAAGAAGAACTAACCGAATTCAAGGAAGCACTGGCTACCACTGACAAAGCCCACCAAGAAGCAGAACTAGGTGATCTCCTCTTCACCGTGATTAACCTTGCCCGCTGGTATGATCTTGACCCCAGTGCAGCCCTACAAGGCACTAACCAACGCTTCATCCAGCGTTTAGAACAAATGGAAGCCGTTGCCGATCGTCCCCTCTCTGACTACAGCCTGGAACAGCTAGAAGAACTTTGGCAGCAGGCGAAGGCAAGATTGAGAGGAGAGGGATAAAAGGCAAAAGGTAAAAGGCAAAAGGCAAAAGAACTTAAAACTCTCCAGTGCTGTAGCTGCGTTTCAACTCAAATTCAAAACTCAAAATTCAAAACTCAAAACTCTCTCCTTCCTCATGCCCAAACAGCGCCTTGATCTTCTCCTTGTCGAACGTGACCTTTGCGATACGCGGCAGAAGGCGCAGCGGCTCATTCGGGCTGGAGAGGTGATGGTGAATCAACAGGTGGTGGATAAGCCAGGGACGGAGATTGATCTGCTGGCAAAGATCCAGGTGCGGCAACGATCGCCCTACGTCTCCAGGGGCGGCGAAAAGTTGGCAAA
>DATNQS010000083.1:0-8946 GCA_036703925.1 Candidatus Sericytochromatia bacterium | reverse complement strand
TTCGAGAACTCTGCCACCCGCAATGATTGCCCAGAGAAATCTTTGCCTGCCAGTTCAGCATTGCTGTAAGAGGGCGGCGGCGCATATTGAGAGGAGTAGTTGGCACCTGTGACCGCCTGTGCTGGCACCGGAACCATACTGAAGGTAAGCAACAACGCGAACAGCACGACAAAAAAGCGATTTATCAGCATTCGCACAGCATGGAAACGACATCTTTTAGTGTAGTCAGAAGTGTGACGATCGCATTTGATTTGCACACATCCGTAGCAGCTCTTAGCCTTTAGCTTTCAGCCTTAAACTCCATGCTGACCGCTAGTTGCTGACTGCCTAGCTAGCTCCGGAACAAGCGGCTGTACTGAGTTTCATGCGCCATGCTTGCCAGGGCTAATCCCCAACTGCAACTGCCTAAATCGTCATCTTGCAGCAGCAAAACCTCCTCAACGGCACATTCGATCGTGGGCTGAAGCTGCAATAACAACTGCTGTCCTGCTGTTTGCCCCAATGGAATCAGCTTGACACCCACATTGACCAGATTACTTGCCCAACTATGCAAATAGCCCAGCATGGCTGAAGGCAAGTCAATCTGCCATCGTACCGCTGCAAGGGCAAAGGCGATCGCAAAATGGCAGCCCTCCTGCTGTAAAACTGTGCTTTGCGGTAATTCTACAAGGTGCAAATCCTGCAACAGCCGCAAGAGCGATCGCCCCATCTGCAAACTTTGGTGTCGCAACTCCTCCGTCTCACGTGCTGCCGATAACCAGCGATTCCAGTTGCCCAAACCATCCCAATCGTCTAGCTGACACGCTCTGTAAGCACGTACCATGACCGCCGTTTCAACACGAATAGCACCATACCGTAGCTCCTGCAACAGCCAGCTTTCAAGCGCATCGCGATCGCTCAATCTGCCAGCCTCAGCTAACGCCTCAAGTCCCTCAGAATAGCTGTAAGCACCGACTGGCAACGCCGGACTCGCTAACTGCAATAACCGCAGCAAGGCAACCTGAAGACCGTCATTTCCCATTTCTACATCCTTCCATTCGCTTTCAGCAGTCAGCTTTCAGCGCTCAGTAACTAGCCGACAAAACGCATCAAGACCCTTTAACAAAGCGGCACAGAATACCACTTAGAACTTTATCCCTCCGCTCCTTTACCCCATCACTCCTTCATCCTTCCACCCCTCCACTCTTCCTCCGCCCTCAATGCCCATGCCCATAAGCGCCCGTCTCCGGGTGAAATGGCTGAACTTCTTCAACAACGCGCAGACCCCGATGCTTTAATAAAGCGCGCAAGACAGGATCAGGAGACAGTCGCAAATAAGTTGGCATAATTTCTAGCGGCACGTGGCGGTTGCCAAGATGATACGCCGCTTGCAACAACGGCAGTTCACTCTCAGCCGTGACAGTGAAAACAGGTTCTGGTTTTGCGCTCACCTGCACTACAAAGCCATCGTCAGACTGCAAAAAATCGCCATCGCGCAGCACAGTACCTCTCGGTAGCTGAAGATAAACCGACTGTCCATCCGGGCTTTCAAAGCGGTAGCGCGATCGCGTTCGTTCCTCGGCTGTTAGAGCCAGGGTAAAGGCAACCGCTGTTTGTGGACTTGCCGTCAAGCGTTGTGTGAGCGTTGTAATCACGGCTTTAGCTAACGTCCTTGCATCTGGCATAGCGGGTCTATAGCGTCTCAACCAAAGCTTAATGTATTCAACGTACTTTTATGAACCGATCGCCTCCGCTTCCGAAACGGGCTGATTTTTCAAGGAAGTTAAACAAAGTTCGCACCTCTGTTAAGTGCTTGGCTCATCTCATCACCAGTAGCAGCTAAACGGCTTCACCGTTAGTTGTGATCGCGTGCCTGAGACGGAGTGTATAGCCTTTGCATGAGCTGTTCCTTTAGCCCCCAATGAACTCACGATGGATACCGTCATTGCAACTGCAAAACAACCCTCGTTGCTTCAAGCTGTACTGGAAAACTTTATTGATGGCGTTTTAATCTTGTCTGAACAAGGTGAGTGGATACACGCCAACGATCGCGCCCGCCGCATTTGCAATCAACTCACAAAAGGTATTGCCCAGCCCGATCGCGTGCCTCAAGAAATCTGGCGAGCGTGCCAATGCCTGATCAGCAGCCTTAACCTTTATCCCAACAAAGCATTGACGATCGAAGATGAAATCACTATAGGTCAAGCGGATTCCTATCGTGTACGAGCGCAATGGCTTACCCTTGAACGCTTTCAGCGCCCTTGCTTACTAATCACGCTAGAGTATCGGCTTCAGTCCTTACGGCAATCGGCGATCAGTGAAGGGCAACGTTACGGACTCACACCCCGTGAACTAGAAGTTTGGCTGCGTTACCGTGCTGGCTACTCCTACAAAGCGATCGCTGCGGAACTTTACATCACCCATAATACGGTGAAAAAACACATGAAAAACATCCATGCTAAACGTCAGATGGCATTGGCGATCGTAGATTAAAGCAACCAGAGGGCTTAAAGGCAGGCTCTTTGGCTAACTTTTCGCTTACTTATGGCAACAGCCAGTAGAGGCTTTGAAGCTGAAAGCTAGCGGTTAGAAGATAGAGCCATGCGCTGAAGTTCTATCAGCTTATGCTAGTAGCTTCATCCTGGCTACATTTACTAAATCCCGTACAGGTAGATATACTCCGTAGGTAAGAGAAGATCTTTTTATTTCCTTCATAGAGCAATCATTGAAATCACTATAGCTTTACTGAAATCACTAAAGGCTACGATTACTATTCAAACTATAAGCACGGGTTGGTTCGTCGCAAACTTTCAAAAGGTGGTTGCATGAAGGCAGTAATTTTGGCAGGCGGCTTAGGTACACGATTGAGTGAAGAAACGACTATCAAGCCAAAACCGATGGTTGAAGTGGGCGGTCAACCCATTCTTTGGCACATTATGAAGACCTACTCCGCCCACGGAATCAATGATTTCGTCATTTGCTGCGGTTACAAAGGTTACGTCATTAAAGAGTTTTTTGCAAACTACTTTTTACGTATGTCAGATGTCACCTTTGATATGCGCTTCAATCAAATGAATATTCACGCTGGCAAAGCGGAACCGTGGCGCGTCACGCTAGTTGATACAGGTGACAACACGATGACTGGCGGACGGCTAAAGCGTGTGCGAGAGCATGTCGGCAATGAAACTTTTTGTTTTACTTATGGTGACGGAGTAAGCAACGTCAATATTACTGAATTAGTTGCCTTTCATAAAGCAGAAGGGGTGTCAGCAACTCTCACTGCCGTACAGCCCCCCGGACGGTTTGGTGCGATTTCACTAAGTAAAGAACAAACCAAAATCGATCAGTTTCATGAGAAGCCAGGTGGCGATGGTGCCTGGATTAACGGTGGCTATTTTGTTCTCGAACCAGAAGTGATTGACTACATTGCTGATGACTCTGTGATGTGGGAGCATGAACCTTTGCAAAAGATCGCTCAGGCTGGGAAACTCAGTGCCTTTAGACACAGCGGCTTTTGGCAACCAATGGACACACTCAAAGACAAAATGTATCTCGACGAGCTATGGAAAGAAGGGAAAGCACCCTGGAAAGTTTGGTAGAAAATTTGGTAGAAATACGACTGCTTTGTTAGCAGCGTTAGTGAGATAAGGGTTTAGCTATCACTCAATCAGGGACAAGAATTTATGTACGATTTCGCGATCGTCGGTGGTGGCATCGTCGGTCTTTCTACGGGTGTCGCGTTGAGCCAGCGCTACCCAGATGCAAAGATATTGGTGCTTGAGAAAGAAAGCCGCTGGGCCTTTCATCAAACTGGTAACAATAGTGGCGTAATCCACTCTGGGTTGTATTACAAACCGGGCAGCTTTAAGGCAACGTTTTGTCGTGCAGGTGCCCAGTCAATGGTTTCCTTTTGCCAGGAACATGACATCCCCTACGAAGTCTGCGGTAAAGTCATTGTTGCGACAGAAGAGAAAGAGCTACCGTTGTTGGAGAATCTTTATCAGCGCGGCTTGCAGAATGATATTAAAGTCGCTCGCTTGACTGCTGAAGCAGTTCGTGAGATTGAGCCGCATGTCAACTGCATTGCCGGAGTACAGGTTTTTTCTACGGGCATCGCTGACTACAAAAAAGTCTGTCAAAAATACGTTGAACTCATTCAACTAAGTGGTGGCGATTTACGCCTTAACACTAAAGTTTTAAAGATTGTTGAAACGGCGACTGGACAGGTACTTGAAACCAATCAAGGCACCTTTGAAACGCATTTTGTTATTAACTGTGCAGGCTTACACAGCGATCGTATTGCTAAACTCGGCAACGTTGATCCCAAAGCAAAGATTGTACCCTTCCGAGGGGAGTACTACGAACTGACTCCCGAAAAGCGCTACTTGGTCAAAGGTCTCATCTATCCTGTTCCAAACCCTGACTTCCCGTTTCTTGGCGTTCACTTTACCCGCATGATTGACGGCAGCGTCCATGCTGGTCCCAATGCCGTGCTGAGTCTCAAGCGCGAAGGGTACAAAAAGACCGACTTTGACCTGGGCGACTTCGCTGAAGTAATGACTTATCCTGCCTTTTGGAAATTGGCTGCCAAGCACGCTGATGAAGGTATTAAGGAAATTATCCGCTCCTTTAGCAAAGCAGCTTTTGTCCATAGCTTGCAGCGTCTGATCCCAGAAGTACAAGCGGCAGATGTTGTGCCCACTCATGCAGGCGTTCGGGCACAGGCACTCATGAACGATGGTAAGTTGGTCGATGATTTTCTGATTATCAAAGGTCAGCAGTCTGTTCACGTTTGCAACGCGCCCTCTCCTGCGGCAACCTCATCCATTGAAATTGGCAAAGCCATCGTCGCGCAAATCCCTGCGCCACAGCACTTACGTACCACCGTCAACGTTTAGCATTGATTACTAGGAACAAGCAATGAAAGTACTGGTTACTGGAACAGAAGGGTATCTTGGCTCACTCTTGGCTCCACTCTTGATGGAGCGTGGGCATGAAATCACAGCAGTTGATACTGGCTACTATAAAGTGGGCTGGCTTTATAACGGCACAGACTTAACGGCTAAAACCCTCAACAAAGATATTCGCCACATTACCGTTGAAGATTTGGCGGGGATTGAAGCGATCGTTCACATGGCGGAATTGTCCAACGACCCAACGGGGCAACTGTCGCCGACCATTACCTATGACATCAACCATAAAGGTTCCGTGCGGCTGGCTGAACTAGCAAAAGCAGCGGGTGTACGGCGCTTTGTCTATATGTCTTCGTGCAGCGTGTATGGGGTTGCCAGCGGCGACGGTTTGACTACTGAAGAAACGCCCGTTAACCCTCAGACTGCGTATGCTGAATGCAAAACGCTTGTAGAGCGGGATTTGAAGCCACTTGCAGATGACAACTTTTCGCCAACGTTCATGCGAAATGCTACTGCGTTTGGTGCTTCTCCCCGGATGCGCTTTGACATTGTGCTGAACAATCTGGCAGGTCTTGCCTGGACGACGAAAGAAATCAAAATGATTAGCGACGGCACACCCTGGCGGCCGTTGGTGCATGCGCTGGATATTGCAAAGTCGATCGCCTGTGCGTTAGAAGCACCTCGTGACATTGTCCACAATCAGGTATTTAACGTTGGTGATACAACCAATAACTACCGAGTCAAAGAAATTGCCGAAATCATTGCCAGCGTGTTTGAAGGCTGCCAATTAAGCTTTGGTGAAAGCGGCTCGGACAACCGCAGTTACCGTGTGTCGTTCGAGAAAATCAATACTCAATTACCTGGTTTTAAGTGCGATTGGAATGCCGAACGTGGTGCCCAACAGCTTTTCGATCTGTTTACCCGCATTGATATGACAAAAGAGGTGTTTGAGTCGCGCGGCTTTACTCGTCTGAAACAGCTTGAATACCTGATTCGCACCCAACAAATCGACAAAGATTTCTTCTGGAGCAAGTAATGAAATTCACAGAAACCAAGCTAAAAGGCGCATTTATCCTTGATTTGGAATTGCGCCATGACGATCGCGGTGGCTTTGCCCGCACCTTTTGCGCCAAAGAATTTGAAGACCATGGACTGAAGCCAACTGTTGCTCAATGCAATCTGTCCTTTAACTACAAGGCAGGCACGCTGAGAGGGATGCACTACCAGGTTGCACCCGCCTGCGAAACCAAGCTAGTACGCTGCACAAAGGGAGCAATCTACGACGTCATTATTGATATGCGTCCTGAGTCTCCTACCTACAGACAGCACATTGGCGTGGAATTGACGGCAGAAAATCGACGGGCGCTCTATGTGCCAGAACTATTTGCCCACGGTTATCAAGCGCTCACCGATGATGCCGAAGTCGTTTATCAAGTGGGTGAGTTTTACACTCCCGGCTATGAGCGTGGCTTGCGCTATGACGATCCCGCCTTTGGCATTGAATGGCCAATGCCCGTTACGGTCATTTCTGAGAAGGATGCAGCGTGGTCTCTGTTTGAAGCTGTTCCTGCATAGGCGCGATTGAACCAGACGAACGCGACGCAAGCAAGTGCTCTCTACTTTGCGTCGCGTTCGACGTGCTGACGAAAGATTACGCTACCCCAGCCATTTTGTTATTAGGAGTTACCTATGTTTATTGTTGATACTGCCCTGAAAGCACGCGCCGAAGCAGGAAAGCCCATCAAAGTTGGCATGATTGGTGCTGGCTTCATGGGTCGTGGCATTGCGAACCAGATTGCAAACTCGGTGCCAGGGATGGAACTGGTTGCTATTTTCAACCGCAATTTAGATGGGGCAAAGCGTGCCTATACAGAAGCGGGCATCGAAACCTTCCAGGTCGTGAATACGGTTGCTGATTTAGAAGCCTCTGTTGCACAAGGGAAGTATGCGGTAACGGATGATGCAATGCTGCTGTGCCGAGCCGAAGGGATTGATGCGTTAATTGAAGTCACAGGCACGATCGAGTTTGGTGCCGCAGTGGTGCTAGAGGCGATCGCTCATAAGAAGCACGTTGTCTTAATGAATGCTGAACTCGATGGCACCATTGGCCCCATCCTGAAGGTTTATGCCGATCGCGCGGGTGTAGTGCTCTCTGCTTGTGATGGCGATCAACCGGGTGTCGAAATCAACCTCTACCGCTTTGTAAAAAGCATTGGTCTTACGCCGTTGCTCTGTGGCAATATCAAAGGCTTGCAAGACCCGTATCGCAACCCCACTACGCAGGAGGGGTTTGCAAAGAAGTGGGGGCAGCAAGCGCACATGGTAACCAGCTTTGCCGACGGTAGCAAAATCTCTTTTGAGCAGGCGATCGTGGCTAACGCAACGGGAATGAAAGTGGCTAAACGCGGGATGTTGGGCTACGACTTCTCTGGGCACGTCGATGAAATGACCAGTATGTATGATGTTGACCAGCTTAAATCCCTGGGCGGCATTGTCGATTATGTAGTGGGCGCAAAGCCGGGACCCGGTGTCTTTGTTTTTGGCACCCACGACGATCCCAAGCAAAGACACTATCTAAATCTCTACAAGTTGGGTGAGGGTCCGCTTTACAGCTTTTATACACCGTATCATCTCTGCCACTTTGAAGTGCCCCTATCTGTAGCGCGGGTAGTGCTGTTTCATGATGCTGTCATGGCTCCGATCGCTGCCCCTGTTGTCGATGTCATTACCGTTGCCAAAATTGACCTGAAAGCAGGCGAAACGCTGGATGGTATTGGCTTCTATATGACCTATGGGCAGTGCGAAAACTCTGAGATTGTGCAGGCGGAGAATCTTTTGCCTATGGGTTTGGCGGAGGGTTGCCGACTGAAACGCGATCTTCCTAAAGACCGGGCGCTAACCTATGATGATGTCGAGTTGCCGCCAAACCGCCTCTCCGACAAGTTGCGGGCAGAGCAAAACGCTTACTTTGCTCCAACTCCAGTCCTTGCGACGGTGTAACGGCTATAGCAACAGCTAGTTTGGTTAGTCCTAGCCTTTTGAGGCGATCGCAGTAGAACATTGAAGCAAACCGGGTTTCTAAACGTTGGGCTGAACAGCCTAGTGTTTAAAGAAACTCGGTTTTTGCATTAGTTAAAGCACCTTTGTTCTCACTGGCTCTGCTATCCTTTCGTCAAATAGTGCTTATCTAAATGAATCATTGAAGAGTAACGCTGTGCGATCGCTGGTTCGGTTAGGTATGGCGCTTCTCATCGTCCTGTTTGGGCTGGTTACCTACTGTAGTAACACCGCTGGAAACCCCATTACAGGCGAGAAGCAAAATGTGCAGCTTTCGGTGCAACAGGAAATAGCATTGGGGCTAGAAGCACGGCAGCAGATGGTGGCTCAACATAATGGCTTGCATCCTGACCCTCTGCTTCAGCAGTATGTCAACCAGGTAGGTAAGCAGATCGTGGAGCGATCAACTGCCTCCCAATCTCCCTACCCCTTTGAGTTTCATCTACTGCGTGACTCGCGTGCTATCAATGCTTTTGCACTACCGGGAGGTCAGGTCTTTCTTACCGTGGCTTTACTGAAGCAGTTAACCTCTGAAGCACAGCTGGCAGGCGTATTTGGCCACGAGATTGGTCATGTGGTGGCGCGTCACGGTGCCGAGCATCTGACAAAGCACCCCGTTAGTCAGTTGCCAGTCGCTGCTACTGATGCCACTACAAACGATCGCCAGGACAAAGTGGCAGTACTGGCACAAACAGTCATGCAACTGGTGAACCTGCGCTATGGGCGTGATGATGAATTGGAGAGCGATCGACTGGGCTTGCGGTTTATGACCGAAGCAGGCTATGACCCGCAAGGCATTGTCCAACTTATGCAAAGCCTGGGAGACACACTGCAAGATGGACGACCACCAGCCTTTTTCAGCACTCACCCCAGCCCAGATAATCGCGTCATGCGGTTACAAACTTTGATTACCCAAACGTACCCGCAGGGTCTTCCCAGAAACTTGAAGAACAACCGTAAGATATTTGCTCAAATGGTGGAAGCTCGCCTTTAAGCA
>DATNQS010000082.1:0-2348 GCA_036703925.1 Candidatus Sericytochromatia bacterium | reverse complement strand
GCAGTATGCTCTATTTCTGCACTAAAGTGATTGACAGATGTCGCTAAGTAATCCATGATTATGAATCGCGGCTGTGGCTGTGTACAAGCGGAACTGGCGGAATTGGTAGACGCGCTAGATTCAGGTTCTAGTGTTCGCAAGGACTTCCGGGTTCAAGTCCCGGGTTCCGCATTTAAACAACGCCAGGTAAGAGGAGAAAGCTGGGCAACCGAGGTGTCGGATTTACTCAGCATATTCCTCAGATCTACTTATATGTTTTGCAAGCTTTGTCACAAAATTTCAATTAATTGGTCTTAAGTGCTTACCAGCCTTCAAAATCCTCTGGTTAAAC
Organism: Candidatus Sericytochromatia bacterium; assembly: GCA_036703925.1. Lineage (GTDB taxonomy): Bacteria > Cyanobacteriota > Cyanobacteriia > Leptolyngbyales > Leptolyngbyaceae > Stenomitos. Next base: position 2,017 of record DATNQS010000082.1, on the reverse strand, counting down.
AGATAAAGAAGCTGCACCAGACAAAAGAGCGACGGCAACAACAGCTCTTTTTACTGGAGGGTACTCACTTACTCGAAGCAGCCGTGACGGTCGATCGGCCGCTTGCGATTCTTTGCTACACGATCGCCTGGCAGACGAAACATTCTGCACTTTGCGAGCAGGCACATCAATTAGCCGCCCGCGTTGAGCTAGTCAGTGCCGACGTGCTGCGATCGCTCGCTACAACCGTTGAACCGGATGGCGTTGTTGCCATCGTCGAACGTACCTCAACGCCCGAACCTACGTTTAACAGCCTCGGTTTAGTCTTGGAGACCATCCAAGATCCAGGTAATTTGGGCACGATGATTCGTACTGCTGCTGCTGCTGGTGCCGAAGGTTTGCTGCTCAGTGCCGACAGTGTTGATTTTGATCATCCCAAAGTATTGCGATCGTCCGCAGGGCAATGGTTTAAGCTACCAATGGGAATGAATGCTGACTTGCAATCCGCGCTTCGCCATTATCAGCAGCAGGGTATGCAGATCATTGCGGCTGTGCCTACTGCGCCCCTGACTTACTGGCAAGTGGACTTGCGGCAACCGACGCTCATTCTGTTAGGCAATGAGGGTGCTGGACTCTCGCCCGCTTTGACAACACTCGCCAACAAGCAGGTTACTATTCCGTTGAATCCCGGCGTAGAATCTTTAAATGTGGCGATCGCTGCCGCACTAATTCTCTACGAAGCCAAGCGTCAGCGGATGGCAGACAATCCTTAGGTACACGGATACGTGAACTATTGTCCTGTACATCCTTTGGCTTTCAGCGTCTTCCTCATCAAACCTGCCCCTACGGGTATTTGGTTTGCTAGAAATCTCTTTAGTGCTCCTCTTCCTGCTGTTGCCGCGTGTCCATAAATGCCTCAATATCGGCAACTGCTTGCTCAAAGCTACTTAAATCAAAGGAGGCAGAGTTGGCACTGTCAGAATTGTTGTGGTCAGGCTCAATGGGCTGAACCGCTTTTGTATCGGCAGATTGCAGCGTCTTCTGCAACTGGTTGAGCGACTCTGCGAAAGCTCGGTTTGCGGCATCGCGTGGGTCTTGCTGACGCTGATTCATCGGTGCTGGCTCCAAAATCAAGGCTCAAAAACCGGGCGACTGTACAAGTGCAAGGATGGTCTGTGTGCTTTAGCCTCAAGGACTTGCTTGTTATAAGCGATCGATCGCTAACAGCGTTTTAAGCCCTTTTGCTAAGTCGTTGGGGTTAGGGTGCCCAATTGTTTCATTAAAGCTATAGGTTTTGAAGCTATAGGTTAGCAGCTTTTACTAATAGTGTCAGTCTTGCTGTTGGTCATCAGTTTAGTGATCAGTTTCAGAAGGCTGTTGCGATTGACCACTGGTGTAGCAATGCAGCGATCAGCCTCCAGTGCAAGCTTGGTAGCTGATGGCGATCGTCCAATCATCATTTTTTAGCAAACCCTAACGCTTTTCTATACTTGGCTCAACGCCCACCAGGATTTGCTCTAGCAGCGCTGGCTCGATGGATGAAACAAGCGTCGATGGGTAAACAGCTCTACCCCAACTGGGATGAACTACAATAGCGCACCCGTGGCTATGGATGCTTTGATAGCCCAAGGCGGCTTGGACGATCGCCACGTCATCTAATCGAAGTGCGCCGGGACGAGACAAGAGCGGTAACCCAGTACGGGGATCAAAGATGGCAACCGTGTAGCCCAGTCGCTTGATTTGGGCAGCGATTGCATAACCAAACTGAAAAAACTGCCGACGCAGCTCACGTTTCTGTGTTTCAGCGATCGGCGATCGTTCTAGCAGATCGCAGTTGCACGGCTGTAGCACAATGAGCATCGATCGTGCTGGGCATGACCAGTCGGGCAGCAGTTTGGCTTGATGGCTGACAAGGAAACGGCTGGGCGGATGTACAGAGTATTGAATTCTTGCTTGCTGGTTGCTGGCTCTGCTCACACACGCTCCGGGCGATCGCTGTTTTCATTCTACGCAGTTGTGCCTGAGGTTGTTACGACTG
>DATNQS010000081.1:0-3557 GCA_036703925.1 Candidatus Sericytochromatia bacterium | reverse complement strand
CGACTGTTTCAGCATAATGACGCGAGGCTGGAGTCATAAACTCTATGGCTTTGCGCCCCAGTACCTCACTGCGCGTATAGCCGAGTGACGAGAGCCAGTGCTCACTAACGCTGATTAAACAATCGCGGCGATCGGTCGATTGGAGCATCGCGGGTGTGTTGTTGTAGAGCGAGCGGTAACGATGCTCCCGTTCGCGCAATGCTGCTTCTGCACGTTTGCGATCAGTCACGTCTCGCTCAATACCCAGTACTTCTGCTGCGCCACTCACGACCAAACGCACTTCGTAATCTCGCGGTTCTCCCGCCTGTGAACCTCGATCGAGGGTAAGCTGATACTCCAGCGTTTGCAGTGTGCCAGAGTCAAGGGTACGGGCGATCGCGTCTAAACAGCGCTGGGCGATCGTGTCAGGGAGAAATTCGCGCAGATTGCTACCGATAACGGTTTCGCGGCTAAACCCATGCTCAGCATCTTCTGGCGTGCCCTTAAAGTCCAAGCTATCGCCTTGCCGATTGACCAGAAACACGCGATCGGGCAGTGCCTGCAAAATGGCTTTGTACCAAATGTGAGGCGGTTCTGATTCTGGCTCTGGTTCTGATTCTGGAGACTTCAGATATTTCGCCAGAATGCTTTGAAGCTGCTCAAATGCTGCTTCATCCCGGCAACAGTCCCGCATTGCCTGTAAGTCCACCGTGTCAAGAATCATCACCAATTCCTGCAAGTAACGCTACGTTCTATCCCTGTTGTTGAAGCACCGAGGGGTATGGAAGGAAAAGGTGTGGGAGTTGCTTCCACTCAGTAATCCTCCTGCATCCTGCCCTAACATGGATGACTGTTGCTATGTCGCTTCAGTTACATCTTCCTGGTAAAACAGGGCGTGCGATCGTTTTCAAAGGAAGAATTTAAGCCTCTTGAATCGGGCTGGGATAATTTCAAGCGCTTGCTCGTCGTCTACGCCAACCATACGAGGAAAATAATCGTGCGTTTAGGCGCTGAACAGGTATCATCACGGCTACTTAGGGCAAAATGCTTTGCTTCTTGTCTGTGACTTTAAAGGCAACTAATGGCATACCCATGCGTCTCTGAGTGTAGAAGAAGGGAAGTAAATCCCGATCGTGATCGCAACAATCACGGTCTTTTTGCTGAAAATCGGCATTTTTCGCTGTCTTTTCCTTTCTGGAACCTTCAGGCTCATTGAAGGTCTATGAAACTAACGAATCGTCAATGTATCTTTGGAGAACTTTCTTATGTCTTATGTCAATGCGTGGAAATCTGGGACAGCCATTTTAGTTGCTCTCGGTATGACTACGGGCGCGGTTGCACCGATCGTGATCACTGCTCCTGCCTCTGCCCAAACCGCCTTTCCAGACGTGCCTTCGAGCTACTGGGCAAGCGGATTTATTCAAGCACTCGTCAACCGTGGTGTGATTGCTGGGTTTCCTGATGGCTCGTTTCGTCCTGAAGAACCCGTAACTCGTGCTCAATTTGCCGCCATCGTGAGCAAAGCCTTCAACAGACAGCCTGTACGCCAACCTGTGCAATTTACCGATATCCCGGCTGGCTTCTGGGCCACAAATGCTATCCAGGCAGCATATACAACTGGTTTCTTAGCAGGCTATCCCGGTAATGCCTTTAGACCAGACGAAAATATTCCTCGTGCCCAGGTTTTAGTATCACTGGCGAATGGGTTGAACTATGCTGCTACTGGTACTGCCGATAGTGTGCTAGTGGCGTACAACGATGCAGCCAGTATTCCCGACTACGCTCGTCCCAGTATTGCTGCCGCTACTCAAAAGCAGATCGTCGTCAATTACCCTGACGTTAGGACACTAAACCCAAATCAAGCAGCCACACGTGCCGAGGTCGCAGCGTTCGTCTATCAAGCACTGGTGAGTGCTGGGCAAGTGTCAGCCATTAATTCGCCCTATATTGTTGGCGCTGTACCACAAGGTGTACGCATCCCGGCTGGAGCGTCGATTCCTGTGCGCTATGAAAGAGCTGACAGAATTTTGCTGGCTCAAAATGAACCGAATCCTGTTCCTGTAACCCTTAAGGTGTCGCAGAATATTGTGGATGCTCAAGGAGCAGTGCTGATTCCGGTCAATAGCGCCGTAGTTGGGCAACTGCAAATGGCTCAAGGGGGTGCTCAATTTGTTGCCAGTCAGATTGTCTTACCAAATGGTACTCAGCTTCCTGTAAGTGCTAATTCTGAAGTTATCACCCGGACTGAGGCTGTAGGTAGAGGGACTAATGTAGGCAGATTGATTGGAGGTACTGTTGTAGGGGCAGGTGCTGCAGCTGGTATTTCTGCTGTAACGGGCGATCGTGTCATCAAGGCGGAGGAGGTGCTTCCTGGTGCCGCTATTGGTGCACTAGCTGGCTTCTTTCTCGGTAGGGATAAGGTAGAGCTGATTGCCATTAGTCCCAATACGGATCTGAACTTGACGCTTACGTCAGACCTTGTAATTCGTTAAGAGCAAGACTACGGGTTGAAGCTCCACGGGTTGATGATCCATTGATTGAGGCGATTCTGTTGGGGTTCAGCAATGCTGTGCCCCGACTTCGTGTTGGCGGCTGGTTGAAAGGGCTGCCTAGACAAATCTCTGTTTGAAGTCAGCTTTTGGGCTTTGTGAAAGGACTTGGTCACACTCAGGGCTAAGATCCTTGCTTCCAGAAGCAGCTTTCATCCCTAACTGCCTTCAGGACGTTTGTTCTGATAGCGTCAGCTTTGAGGCTTCAGCGATCGCCAACCGCACCATCACCGTTGTGCCTTGTCCATGCGCTGTCAGCGCCGCAACAATGTTCTGATCCACACTATTGACCTGAGCGGGGCTAAACACGTAGATTTCACCCTGCATTTGTGTGACTAAGGCACGCGCGATCGCTAAACCCAGTCCACTTCCAGGTATGGCAGTTTGAGCCTGTACGCCCCGGTAGCGACGCTCAAAAATATGCGGCAGATCTTCAGGTGGAATGCCGGGTCCAGTATCTGAGATCGCAATTTCTACGGCTCGCTTTTTGCCTTCTCTCACACATGCCTCTACTAAAACCAGTCCTCCAGCAGGCGTGTACTTCAAGGCATTGTCGATCGCATTACTCAACACTTCCTGAAGTAGCTGCCTACTAGCAGACACAGACGGCAGAGCGTCGGGAATGTCAGTCAGAAGGGTGAGCGATCGTTCTTGGGCGATCGCGCTTGCAGATGCCAGTAGTGGTTCGATTGCTGTTGACAATAGGCAAGGCTCCAGCACAAAGGCTGTTCTCGACAGAAAGTCAGCGGCTGGCAAAAGTGGCAACGTTTGCGGCTCCTGCCGAGAGTTTGTTAGGTGTTGATCTATCGCAACATCATCTTGTTGTTGCTCCTGCAATCTCCCACCGACGGCAGGAGGCAACGCCAACTGTGGCAGTTGCAGCGCATCTGTTTCAGCAACGGCCCATTCAAGCTGCTGGGCTAAGTCGCGTAAGCGAGCCGTTTCACGTACAAGGCTAGCGGCGACGTCTCGGTTCGCATCTTCTGGCAACAATCGTTTAAGAATTAACTTGCCAAAGGTCTGGAGCGT
>DATNQS010000080.1:0-11158 GCA_036703925.1 Candidatus Sericytochromatia bacterium | reverse complement strand
CTCTCCAGAGGCGGCAAAAGTGGCATCGTTGCCTGCGTCGAAACAGCGTCCCCTTGATCCGTTTCTGGACAAAAATCGGCAGACGATCGCCTTAGAAGAAGACCTGTGGGATGGGTAAAGGATAAAGTATGAAGGATGCGAGCGAGGCACACAATCCATTGTCCTGTTGCTGATGCAGGGTTGAACTGCCTTTATTCCCACGCCTCTTGGGGCGAACGGGGATGCAAACGCCTGTTCTCTTTGCTCTCTAGTGTCCTGAATCACGTTATCCTTAAGCCTTGATCCTTAAGCCTTCCTTATGCAAGCTCGTCGAATTGCCCGTGAACTGGCACTGTTAAGCGTCAGCCAGTTGCCATCTAACCCAGAACGCCTGGAGATGCAGCAGCTTCAAAATGTCGTCGTTGCGGCAGTGCGGACACTTACCAGCGAGGCGCAGGATGCCCTGGAAACAGCATCGGCTGAACTACAGCAAGGAAGTTCTCGCTTGCTGACGAGCGAAACCCGTGCTGCTGACGTTGAGAGCGCCAGAGCGATGGTGAATGAGGCGATCGCCCTGACCCAAACTGCCATCAACCGTCTGGGCGTAGCGATGGATGTGCCAGAGTTTATTCAATTGGCAAACCAACAGGATGTGCGCCACTACACGCTCGAAATTATTGGCAAGCTAAAAGCCAATCGATAGCAGATTGACCAGATTCTTTCTACGGCGCTTGTCGATTGGCAACTCTCGCGGCTGGCATGGATCGATCGCGATATCCTTCGCATTGCAGTGACAGAGATTGTATTTTTGGGTATTCCCGATCGTGTTGCCGCTAATGAAGCGGTAGAGCTGGCAAAACGCTACAGTGGCGAAGATGGGCACCGCTTTATCAATGGTGTGCTGCGTCGAGTGATGGAGCAGCTTAAGACAGAGAAGAAGGTGATGTAAGGCGAGTGAGACGTAGGAAATAGGGAGTAAGGAGTGGGGTTAAGAGGAAAGGGCAATGACTTTTGATTGGTTTCGTCGGCGATACGCTAACAAAGCTGAAGATGTTTCAACGGTAGAAGCTGAACCAGTGTCGTCAGAGGCAGAGGCAACGGCAGAGACCACAGCAGAGACAACGGCGACAACGGCAGAGGCAGAGCCTGTTGTAGCTGATGACTACCTAAACTGGGCGAAGGCAGCCTATCAAAATATTCAGAAGCGGCAGCAAGCCGAAGCACCCCCAGCAGAAGTTGTGGCTTCACCCGATGCGACGATCGCCCCTGAAGCAACTCCTGATGCCGATGCAACCATTGCAGACTCTGCAACTATCCCAGACGAACCTGTTGCAGAGATCCCAGACGAACCTGTTGCAGAAACAATTGTAGCTACTGAGCCTGTTATAGATCAGCCTCTAGAGCCAGCAACATCCGCACCACTGCCGTTTTGGGCACAATCTGAAGCAGACCGACAAGAGCGATTGGAGCGCCTGAAGCAAAGCGCGATCGTCGAACCAGAGCCTGCGATCGCGCCTGTAAGTGCAGTAGCGGCACCGATCGAGCCGTTGCTAGATGAAACGGTGTTGGATGAAGGCTTCCTCTGGTCATCCGAAATTCTGGCTGCCCAGGGACGACGACCTGACCAGATTTCACTAGAAGAAATCACCTGGCTTAAGCGGTTGCGGCAAGGGTTAGATAAGACGCGGCGGAGTCTGATCAATCAACTGCGCTCGATCGTGGGGCAGGGACCGCTCAATGAAGATGCGGTCATCGAGATTGAGTCGGTACTGCTGCAAGCGGATGTGGGCGTTGCTGCAACAGATGCCATCATTGCTGCCCTGCAAAGCAAGCTCCGTCAAGATGTACTGCCGCCCGATGCTGCCATAACGTACCTGAAGCAAATCTTGCGAGAGATGCTAGATACGCCACTGGAGAATGCAAAAACTCGCTTCTTCGCGCCAGAAGACGATGTACTTAATATCTGGTTGATTACAGGTGTGAACGGTGCCGGAAAGACAACGACGATCGGCAAACTCGCCCATATTGCCCAAAAGTCTGGCTACAAGTGCCTGATTGCCGCTGCGGATACCTTTAGAGCCGCTGCTGTTGAGCAAGTTAAAGTCTGGGGCGGTCGTAGTGGTGTTGAAGTCATTGCCAATCCAGGGCAAAATACCGACCCAGCAGCAGTTGTTTTTGACGCGATCGCCGCTGCCCAGTCGCGTGGTACAGACTTACTGCTGGTTGATACTGCCGGACGCTTGCAAAACAAAAAAAATCTAATGGACGAACTCAGCAAGATTCGCCGCATCATTGACAAAAAATCTGCCAACGCGGTCGTTGAGTCACTGCTGGTACTGGATGCCACCCTGGGACAAAACGGGCTGCGGCAAGCAGAAGTCTTTGCTGAGGCTGCCCAACTCAGTGGTGTCATTCTGACTAAGCTCGACGGTACGGCAAAAGGGGGAATTGCGCTGGCGATCGTCCAGCAGCTTGGTTTACCCATTCGCTTCATTGGTGCTGGAGAAGGCATCGAAGATCTACGACCCTTTTCGAGCTACGAATTTGTTGAAGCCTTGCTAAATGGCTAGAGCATCGTAACAGTACAGGTGTTAAAAAAGCCGCTATTTGGGAAAAATACTTACGAGAACTCAAACGCGATCGTTACTTTACGCCCTTAATCCCTTTCACTCAAACACCTTGCAACGGTAAAGTACCTCGGTCAATCAACCTTAAGTACTACTACGTATTGCTTGCACGCTACACTTTTTACACCTTTACCCGTCTCCAGTGAGCAATCGCTGAAGCGCCCAATATATAAAGCAGTATCAATTCTCTTTTTCTCTAGAAAGCCGCCCTTTCGAGGTCATTCATGAACGCGCCAGAGCCAGAGCAAGAGGGGCAGAGACTTGCCAGACTACTTAGTTACAAGATCCTGGATACCCAACCAGAAACGGCTTACGATGATCTCGTGAAACTGGCAGCCTACATTTGCCAAACCCCGATCGCCCTTGTGAGCCTGGTTGATAGCAAGCGGCAGTGGTTCAAAGCAAAGGTGGGGCTGGAGATCAGTGAAACGCCGCGTGATCTGGCTTTTTGTGCCCATGCCATTTTGCAACCAGCTCTTTTTATTGTGCCCGATACCAAAGCGGATGTTCGCTTTGCCAATCATCCGCTCGTTATCGGAGAACCGTACATCCGCTTCTACGCAGGCATACCCCTCCATACTGCTGATGGTTTAGCCCTTGGTACACTCTGCGTCATTGACAATCAACCCCGCATGCTCTCCGATGTACAAATCAATGCCCTTGAGGCGCTCGGTCGGCAGGTGATGAGCCAGCTTGAGCTACGGTCGAGTAACCAGAAGCTTCAGCAAGAGATTGCAGAGCATCAGCAGGCGGGAGCTGTGCATCAACAGGTTGCAGCGCACTTGCAGAAAGAGCAAGAATGCCTTAAAGCTATGCTGGACAGCTTAACGGATGGCATTGTTGCTTGTGACGACAAGGGCGATTTGATGCTATCTAACCATGCCACCCGTACATTTCACGGTTTGCCCGAAGCCGCTCTACCAGCAGACCAGTGGGCGCAGCACTTTGACCTTTATCTGGCAGATGGCATCACACCTATGCCAACGCATGCGATCCCCTTATTCCGCGCATTTCAGGGAGAGCAGGTTCATAAAGCTGAAATGGTTATTGTGCCAAAGCACGGCACTCCCCGCACCTTGCTGGCAAGTGGGCGAGCGTTTTTTGATGAGGCTGGCAATAAATTGGGCGCAGTGGTTGCCATGCACGACATTACCGAGCGCAAGCACGCTGCGATCGAACATCAGGACATGGAAACGGCCCTCTACCAAAGTGAAAGCCGCTTCCACAACTTAGCTGCTAATCTACCGGGTACGGTTTACCAATTTCGTCTGGATGCCGACGGTGTTGGAAGTTTTCCATACATGAGTGCCTTCTGCAAAGAATTCTACGAAGTAGAACCAGAAGCCGTTCAGCAAAACGCTGGTGTAATTTTAGAGCGCATCCACCCCGACGATCGCGATTCGTTTTTTGCCTCCATTGCAACCTCCCAGCAAACCCTACAACCCTGGGATTGGGTCGGGCGCTTGCTCATGCCGTCTGGTCAAGTCAAGTGGCTGCACGCGATCTCTCGCCCAGAGCGTCAAGCTGATGGTTCTACCGTTTGGGATGGCTTACAACTGGACGTGAGCGATCGCAAACAAGCCGAAATTGCGTTGCAACAAGCACTGCAAGAAACCGAATACCAATCTCGCCTCTTGCGAACCGTCCTCGACTCGACTCAAGATTGGATTTTTGCCAAAGACCATAACTTCCGCTACATCCTTGTCAATCGCAGTTTTGCAAAGGCGCTCGGTCAAGATGTAGAAGCAATCGTGGGTAAGGATGATCTAGAGCTAGGCTACCCGCAAGAACTCATTTTTGGTCTGCCTGAGAAAAATATTCGGGGCTTCCGGGTGGATGATCAGGCAGCGTTGGCGGGTGAAAGGATTCATAATCACTATGATCCAGCAACCACTGCTGATGGCTCACTACGCATCTTGGATACCCGCAAAACGCCGCTCTATGACTCGGACGAAAACGTTTTTGCAATGCTTGGCTACAGCCGTGATATCACCGAACAGCACTATGCAGAACAAGCATTACGGCACTCTGAGGCTCAACTCAAGGAGAAAGCAGAAGAGCTAGAGCAAACCCTGCGCAAACTACGGCAAACACAAACGCAAATGATTCAGGCAGAAAAAATGTCTGGTCTGGGTCAGCTTGTGGCAGGCATCGCTCATGAAATCAATAATCCGGTCAACTTCATTCATGGCAACCTCAACCCAGCGCAAGAGTATACGCAAGACCTATTAAACTTACTGCGTCTCTATCAAGCTCAATTGCCAAACCCCGGGGTAGAGATTGAGGCAACGATTGAAATGATCGATCTGGACTTTCTCCGAGAGGATCTCCCTAAATTGTTGTCTTCCATGAAAATGGGCACAGACCGCATTCGTGAAATTGTGCTCTCGCTACGCAACTTCTCTCGACTGGATGAAGCTGGTCGCAAAGCCGTTAATCTTCATGAAGGCATTGACAACACGCTGATCATTCTAGGCAATCGTCTGAAAGCACAGTGTAAGGAGCCTGAAATTAACATTGCGAAACAGTACGGCGACCTGCCGCTGGTGGAGTGCTACGCAGGACAGTTGAACCAGGTTTTTATGAATCTTTTGAGCAATGCGATCGATGCTCTCAGGGAAGAAAGCGAAGACCAGGACGGACAGGCCGGAATTGCATTGGCAGGCACCACTCCTACCATTACCATTCGGACTCAATTAATCAATCCTCAGCACGTCCAAATTTGCATTGCTGATAACGGAACGGTTATGACCACTGACGTGCAGCAAAAATTGTTTGAACCTTTTTTTACCACCAAAGCCGTTGGCAAAGGCACTGGTATGGGACTGGCAATCTGCTATCAAATTGTTGTTGAGAAACACGAAGGCACCATTGAGGTTAGTTCTACGCCTGACAAGGGTACAGAATTTTGTCTCACATTGCCTGTTTAATGCTTGACCACGCTGGCATTATCTAGCCGCAGCGTAGGATGAAGACTTAACTGCAAGAGGAGGCACACTTGTGTGGTAAAACCAGAAGCGTGTCATCGTGCTAGATCTTCATGACGGAGTTAATTCAAGCGGTTACTGCCAGCATTGCCGCTTTTACTGCTACTAACATTGATGACATCGTGATTCTCATGGTGTTCTTTTCCCGCATCAGTCCAACGTTTCGTCCTCATCATGTAGTGGTGGGTCAATATCTTGGCTTTTTGCTGTTGCTGCTTGCCAGCTTACCTGGCTTTCTTGGCGGCTTAATTATCCCCCCTGTTTGGTTGGGCTTACTGGGCTTTCTACCCATTGCCATTGGCATCCATCAACTGTTTGCAGGTGAAGCTGATGCTACAGATGTGCAAACGGTGACTGAAGAAAACAGCGCCAAAAATGGCTGGCTGGGGCGATCGCGATCGTTCCTCAATATCCCTCCTCAGACGTATCAAGTAGCAGCGGTGACGGTTGCTAACGGTGGAGACAACATCAGTATCTATGTGCCGCTGTTTGCTAATAGTACTTTGGCAGCGATGGGAGTGATTCTGAGTGTTTTTCTCGTGATGGTTGCTGTTTGGTGTGGCATTGCCTACTATCTCACCCGTCACGCTGCGATAGCTCACTACTTAACCCACTATGGACATCGCGTTGTGCCGTTCGTTTTGATTGGGTTAGGCATCTTTATTTTGTTGGAAAGCCGTGTTTACCAGCTTTTGATCCTATCCTGACTGTATTGATTTTGCTTGCTTCCTTGGCGATCGTTGCCGTTGAACGAGTCGTTGCCGCTTGCTGCTCCTGCTAAAGAGTCCCTCCCTCTAGCAAAAGCGCCAGCACTCACAAAACTTTAAAACTCATTAAACTGAAGTGGGTAACACCAATGCTTTTTGCAGCGGCACAGAAGCAATCACAGCCGATCGTATCCCTTAGCTCTAGTGCTGCGGTACAACAGCATGAGGACGATGACAGCTACGTGATTGACTACGTGCGGCTTCGTAGCAAAGTGGTATGGAATGTCGCCTTTTGCCCCAATCGAGAAAAGAGCTGAGTAACGCATATGGCACGCAACGATACAATCTTCGAGCGCTTTCTTGCCCCCTTTGTCAAAACCTTCTTAATCGATGAAGACAAGCTACGGCGCTTTTACGAAAGCATCGACTGGCAAGCCGCTAGCACCCGATTGAGCGATCGTACCCTTGCTTATCCCACCTACTACAGCAGTCAAAACTTCCATGGTATTGAAGGCGGCTACCTTAACGTCAGTGCGGCTGTTTCTTACGATCCCATTACGCAATATGCGCTGCCCCCTGGCGAAGCTCTGGTACGCCAGAGTTTGCTTGATGCCATTCAAGCGCAGCCACGCCGCATTCTGGATTTAGGCTGTGGCACTGGTTCCACCACGTTGTTGCTTAAGCAGGCTTTTCCTGAAGCTGAGGTTGTTGGGCTAGATTTGTCACCCCAAATGCTAGTCGTTGCTGAACATAAAGCAGAACAAGCCAACCTTGCTATTCAGTGGCGACACGGTAATGCTGAACATACACGCTTCCCAGATGCTTCGTTTGATGTGGTGACGGCATCGCTACTCTTCCACGAAACGCCTCCTACTGTTTCTCAGGCGATTCTGCGTGAGTGCTATCGCCTGCTCACTGTTGGTGGCGAAGTGGTAATTCTTGATGGTAATCAAAAGGTGCTACGCCAAACAGAATGGCTGACCCAAATTTTTGAAGAGCCTTACATTCAAGCTTTTGCAAACGGCAGTATCGATGCCTGGATGGGTGCAGCACAGTTTGAGGCAGTTCAAACGCACGATCGCTGGCTCATCCATCAGGTAACACGCGGTGTCAAATCCTTGCCCGTTAAGGCAGTGGAGTTTTCGCTCCCTACGTATGCTGGGGCAGTGGGCGATCGCCCCTGGGTCTCAAGTTGAGGGGTTTTGGTAATTAGTTGCTAGTTATTAGAGAATAGATTTTCGAGCGCTACAAGCTTTTGCTAAAAAGCAGGATGAATGGAGAGCAACCCATTTGTCCGTCGTCTCTGCGTCCTCAATATCAGTAGCACCTGCTCTAAAACGCCTTAACCATCACTGTCTACTCAATGCTGAAAGCAGTCCTTTTCGACTTTAACGGTATCATCATTAACGATGAACCACTCCATGAGAAGCTGATTGATGAGCTTTTGTTGGAAGAGAACCTGCGACCGCAGCCAGGTGAATTTCGTCAGTTTTGCCTGGGACGGAGCGATCGCGCCTGCCTCATCGACCTGCTGCAACACCGAGGACGAGTGGCCACTGAGGAGTATGCCAGTAAGTTGATTGCGCGCAAGTCTGCGGCGTATCAAAGCGCGATCGAAAACCTCGAAACGCTACCCATTTACCCAGATTTACAGGATTTAATCTTTAAATTGCGAGTTGCCAAGGTCAAAATAGCGATCGTTAGTAGTGCTTTACTAGCCGAAATTGAACTGGTGCTAAAGCGTGCCCAACTGAGCGACTATTTTTCAATCATTATTACTGCTGAGCAGCGCCTTCCCAGCAAACCAGAACCCAATAGCTATCTACTGGCAGTCGATCGTCTTAACCAAGCCGATCCTACACTCAACCTCAAACCTTCAGAATGTTTGGCGATCGAAGACACCTTTGTGGGCATTGAAGCCGCTAAACGAGCGCGCATTCCGGTCGTAGGCGTTGCCAATACTTACCCGTTTCATATGCTGCAACGCCGAGCTAACTGGGCCGTAGACCGTCTCTCTGATCTGGAACTTGATCGCGTCCAGCAGACTTACAACTCAGTAGCGGCGAAAGCAGGATAGAGCCAGCGAATGCTACGATAGCAAAGCGAATTTAATCGCATTCTGGGGAGTTAGCTCAGTTGGTAGAGCGCTGCGATCGCACCGCAGAGGTGAGGGGTTCGATTCCCCTACTCTCCATGTACATTTGAACAAGCACGCTCTGAAGTGCATCAGTTAGTGCATGAAGCACTGTATCAGCCACGTACCAGTGAGGAAGAAGGAGGGCATTAGACGAGGGGAGTTCCTTTTGCTGCTTGCTTCTTTTCTGCCGCGATCGGGGTGTTCCTTGTCATTAGAAAGGCTGGGAAGCGCTAGTCTTTGCCCTTATCTCCCTTCTCCGATCGCTCCTTAAAAGGCTCTTTCTCAGCTTTCTCAGCCTCTCGCTGTTGTTCTTCTTGTTTCTTTTCAGCTTCTCGTGCCGCTTCCGTTGCTTTCTTTTCGGCTTCTTGGAGTGATTCAGCTTCCTTTCGATCCAATAGTTCTGGTGGAACGTCACTAGCAGGGGGAGCCGGACTATCTATCGGTGGGCTAGGTGCGATCGCTTCAGGAGACTCGGATGGTATTGGACTAGGCAGCTGAGTCTCGGTTGATGGAACAGTTTCAGCGGTGTCTGACTGACTCGTAGGCGTAGGCGTAGGTGTTTCCACGTCCGCAGGATTGGGTGTCTCCACATCCGCAGGAGTGGGTGCCTCAACAGCGGTAGGGGTCTGTGTTGGTGACGCTATGCCGGGTTCGGGAGACGGTGAAGGTAGGGGTTGCGGTCTTGCCAGAATTGCTCCTACCACAGCCGCTCCAGCGAAAGCAACCAGGACTCCCGACAACCATGTCTGCCATACAGGTCTACTTGCTTGAGGGACGATCGCAGGCTTCATTCTAGAAGCTGCAAGCGTGCCAGGAGCGGCACGTAAGGTTGCCACTTGACTGGTTGATCCAGCCATCGCAGCCCTTCTCTCTGGTGCATCTGGTAAGAGCTTCAGCCAAGCCTCTACACTCCCAGGGCGATCGTGCGGTTCAACTGCCATGCCTCGAATCACCGCCTGATTGGTAGCCGCGCTAATTTCTGCACGTAGATCACGGGGAGCAGGCAACGGTTGGCGATTACGCAGAATTGAGGCAGCGGGTACTTGAGCCGTCAGTAACGTATAGAGGGTTGCCGCTAAACCATAAACATCAGTGGCAGGCGATCGCTGCTCCTGCGATATATACTGCTCGATCGGGGCATAGCCAGGCGAAACTAAACTGGTGTGTGTTTGAGCTAAACCTGGAGAAAACTCACGCGCAATCCCAAAGTCAATCAGCACGACCTGATCCGTTCCCTGCCGCAGAATCAAATTTTGAGGTTTAACATCGCGGTGCAGCAAGCCATTCTGATGCACGACCTTTAACGCTGCACCAACTTGTCGGCTGTAGTGGAGCGCTGTTGCTTCCGCTAAAGGCTGGGCAGGCAGCACAACGGTATCAAGCGTTTGCCCAGGTACGTACTCCATCACAATGAAAGGAAAATCGTCCTCAATAAAGAAGTCGATAACCCTGACAATATTGGGATGAACGCAGAGTGCTAACCGCTTGGCTTCTGCTTGAAACTGCTGCTTGGATTGAGCAAAGTTTGGGTCTTGCCACAGGAACTCATCCAGCGTTTTAACGACTACAGTTTGTCCTAAAGAATGTAGTGTTGCTTTATAAGTAACACCAAACCCTCCCCGTCCAAGTTCTTGATCCAGGGAGTATTTATAATTCTGTAGGTATTTGCCAACCAGAGTTCCCATACGATTTTGACAGTACTCTAAGCTAAATCAGCAGTTAATAACGTCAAAACGACTCATGCGTTCCTGTTGCGATAACGGTTATAGCCTTCCTCTGGGTTCTGTGGGTCGATACCTTCATAGAAAACATCATAAAGTGTGTTGCGATTCTCTTACTCTATCGGTGGCACCGAACTACAAGCTAGAGCATTACTACACCAGGTTTTGGGCAGCAAGACAGGAAGGTGCGTTAAAGCTGAGATATCAGTTGAGCAGACGTTTTAACAAGCACTTTGGAGTGTCACTAAAACGTACCAGTCAGAGTATAGTCTGATTGATACTAAAACAGTAGCCCCACGTCTGCACCAAGCATCAATCGCACCAGTAGGTTGCCTGCTGCAACTGCCTGAATCACTGCAAGCACAGTGTTATACGGAGTGTCTGGTTGTTTGCGATCGTTGCTGTGAAGATACTGCTGAATTGGCTCGATAACTGTCTTACTTTAAGGAAATTATAAGCGCCCCCAAGGCTAGTTACGGAGAGCCATTGTAACAGCCTCAGGATGGTTCAGAGAATACTAATTGACCGAGCGCCTGCCAACCCTTGATGAAAGAGGGCATTCTAAATAATTAGTTCTGGCAAAACCTCTTTGAACATTTGCACTTTTTGCTGAAGCTGCTCAAAATCTTCAGGATTTGCTAAAAGGTCGCGCACTTCTTGTTCACCAATGACAACCACAGGGCGAAGACGATCGATAGCGTCCTCAGCTCTTTGCATAATTGCTTGCTTGAGAAGCTCATATCCCGGACGATCGCGCCAAAGTTTGATCGCTTCCCATGCCGTGGTGAAAAAGGCAGACCACTGGGCAAGTGCCTGGTAGTCAGAGTTGACGAACGGAACCTCCAGTGTTTATTTGATGTCGTGATACAATCGCTGCAACTTTGTTGAACCTTCCTGAGCTGACTGCTCTCCAATGAATTTAATTTCTGGATGGCGGTAAGCATGAGGTCCGCGTCGAATCTCCATCTTCCCATCCTGACCAACAACTTCACCTGATATA
>DATNQS010000079.1:0-7957 GCA_036703925.1 Candidatus Sericytochromatia bacterium | reverse complement strand
GTATTGCTGTTGTGCGCGGCGATCGAATTAGATACCAGGATAGCCTCTCTTTGCGCCCGCGCTCAGGATAATTCTAACCAGCCCTACCCTACCTTTGCCCTCGCCCTCGCCCTGTTCGATGAACCAGCTTGGGACGTGCTTTCACCGGAGCGACCCCTGCGCTACTGGCGGCTGCTGGAAATCAATCAACCAGGTGCCCAGCCGCTGACTACCAGTCCCTTGCGGGCGGATGAGCGGGTGGTCAATTACCTCAAAGGGTTGAATTACTTGGATGACCGTTTGGCTCCTTTGGTGGTGCCATTGGAGGCGGTGGATTTGGAAGTTAACCTACCACCTTCCCAGCAGACGGCAGTGGATGCAATCTCTCACGAGTTGCAACAAGCTGCTAGTCGGCAATATCCACCCATTATCCAACTATTAGGAGGAGATTCGCCCAGCAAGCAACTGATAGCTCAGCAAACTGCTGCTCGGTTAGGTCTGCTCCTCTACCGTCTGCCTGTGGAACAGTTGCCTGCTCAGGTGGCTGAATTAGAGACTTTTGCCCGTTTGTGGCAACGAGAAAGCCGGCTAATGCCGATTGCCCTCTATCTGGATGCCCAGGAGGTTGAGGGTAGCTCTGCGACTGAAGGGCACGCCTCAACTCTGCAGCGATTTTTGGCTCGTAGTAATGGTCTGTTTTTCCTCGATACTCGCGACTCTCGATCGCGTCTGGGTCGAGCCAGCATTACGCTAGATATCGGTAAACCTACGCCGTCTGAGCAACAGGAAGTCTGGAGCGAGGTATTGGGAACGGTGGCGGCTGAGAGTCCAGCTCTGCTAGCTGGTCAGTTTAACTTGAATCTGGTAACGATTAATAAGATTGCCCAGAGGGTGCTGGCGGAAGCGTCGGTTGAGGATGTGCATCACCAACTCTGGGATGCCTGCTTGGTCAGCACTCGCCCGCAGTTGGATATTCTAGCACAACGCCTTGACGCCAAGGCGACTTGGGAGAATATTGTTTTACCAACAGAAGAAACGAGTCTGCTGCACCAGATTGCTGAGCAAGTCAGTCAGCGCCAGAAGGTCTATGAAGACTGGGGATTCCACAACCGGATGAACCGGGGGCTGGGTATCAGTGCTTTGTTTGCAGGGGATAGTGGCACGGGGAAGACGATGGCGGCAGAGGTGATTGCTAATGATTTACGGCTCAACCTCTACCGAATTGACCTATCGGCGGTGGTCAGCAAGTACATTGGGGAAACGGAGAAAAACCTGCGGCGGCTGTTTGATGCGGCCGAGGACGGGGGGGCGATTCTGTTTTTTGATGAAGCTGATTCCCTGTTTGGTAAGCGCAGTGAGGTGAAGGATTCTCATGACCGCTATGCCAATATTGAGATTAACTATCTGTTACAGCGGATGGAAGCTTTTCGGGGGTTGGCGATTCTGGCAACTAATATGAAAAGTGCTTTGGATCAGGCTTTCATGCGTCGCTTGCGTTTTATTGTGAATTTCTCCTTCCCCACTCCGGCTGAGCGTCAGAAGATGTGGCAGAAGGCGTTTCCAGCGGAGACACCTACTGAGGGGCTGGAATTTAATCGCCTTGGTCGTCTTAATTTGACGGGGGGCAGTATCCATAATATTGCTCTGAATGCGGCTTTTTTGGCGGCTCAGGCTGGGACGCCTGTGACTATGGCGGTAGTATTGCAAGCGGCGCGCAGTGAGTTTCGTAAGTTGGAGCGACCGATTAATGAATCAGATTTTAGCTGGCAGGCACTTACTGGAGCAAAGACATGAACGATCGTCCTAATATTCAGATTTATATCGATCGCCTTATCCTTGACGGCATTTCAGTACCTCATTCTCAACGTCCGCTGTTACAAGTGGCTGTGGAAGCAGAATTGGGGCGATTGCTGGCAGAAGGAGGGATAGGGGAAGAGTGGCGATCGGGCGGTGCCGTGCCCAGTCTTTCAACCCCTGCAATTCAGTTATCCGCTGACGGCAGCCCAACCCAATGGGGACACCAAATTGCTCATGCTGTTTATCGAGGGATTGGCTCATGACACGCGAGACTGCCACTCAAACGCAACAACAAACACCGACTACTTCACTACTCTCTAGAGGGGGTATTTTGCAGCGGAAGTGTGAATCTTGTGGACAGCACACCATTGCGGGGGGAGAGTGCGGGGAGTGTGCGAAGAAAAAGAGTGGTTTACAACGGAAGCTTGCTATTGGCGCTAGTAATGATCCGCTGGAATGGGAAGCCGATCGGGTTGCCGATCGGGTGATGGCAGCGTCGGCACATTCAGCCGTTAGCGAAGCACCACCACGCATCCAGCGCTTCACGGGGCAACTGACCGAGGGGTCGGAGTCCGCACCTCCCAGTATAGACCACGTCTTGTCAAGCCCTGGTAGACCGCTAGAGCCATCGCTACAGCGGGATATGGGGCAGCGTTTCGGACACGACTTTTCACGGGTACGGGTGCATACTGATGCTGCTGCTGAGCGATCGGCGCGGGACGTGAACGCCAATGCCTACACGGTGGGACACAACATTGTGTTTGGTGCGAGACAATTCGCCCCCGGTACGCACGAAGGACGGCGCTTGATTGCCCATGAGTTGACGCATGTGGTGCAGCAGTCACGTTCCGATGGAATCCGTGTTGGGCAAAACAATGAGCAATGTGGTCTATCCCCTATTTATTTGCATACTCCTACGATCCAGCAGCAAGCCGGTTTCACCAATCTAACCGTGCAACGCGATGTCATTGACGACACTCGGAAGAAGTTGTCTTACCGCGTCTTCGACTGGGTGATTAGGGACACCGAGGCCATGGAGGCACTAGCCGAGTTGGGAAAAATTCCTTCAGCAAATCTGGCGAATGAATTGAAACGCCTCGGATCCAAGTACGTAACGCGTCTCTTGGATAATCTGCCGGACGCTGCCAAGGCTGGGGAGGTCTACAAGCGCGTTATCGAAGCTCTTAAACCAGCGGATATCGTGTCTTACGCAAAGGATCAGCTCAGCTATGGGTTTTTGGATTGGGCGATCACCGACACCGAGGTAACTCGCGTCTTCAACACCTTTGTAAACCTGCCAGCCGCAGCGCAAGAGCAATTTTTAGTAGACTTAAATGCGGCTGGTCGCTTGGGTCACCTTCTTTCCAATGCAAACACCGCTCACTACGCGCTATACATTGATCCCTGGATTGCCACTCTAACGCGAGGGGCTCTCAGTCAACAACAGCGGAAAATCCTTCGCACGATCGTCACGGAAACCTCCAATGATGCGTTTGAAACCCTGAAGCTCGCGACCGAAACCCGGTTCAACGTCGCCGTGGGTAAGACAACAATTCTCGATCCCGACTATCCTCCAGTGGAGTGGGAGCCTGATGCCATACGTCAGGCATACCTGATCCTGGACGAGTTGCCGGAGGCGCACATAGCGAAAAACAAGGAACTGCTGCGTTTCGGGCAGTTTAAAAAGGCAGCAAGCAATGGTAGCTTGACAGAAGGAGTATATAGCCGAACTCAGCGAGAGTTGGCCATGAATACTGAGGCCGCCGATTTCCGCAATACTATTGTCCATGAGACTGGTCATGCTGTGGATAGGGAAATGGGTTGGAGTAGAGGATCTGAACCTACTACGCCGGCGCGGGGCGGATGGAAGACTTATGGAACAAACTATAACAATTGTGCAGACGAAATGGTGGACGATTCACGTGGGGCAATTAAAACTACTCTTACACCTCCTCAACGCGGAGATGTGGTTAACGAAATAGCCAAGGCTATGAAAAACCGCAATATTTCAAGTGTGGAAGGAGGCATTCGCAATCTCGCATGGTTCAATGGTCTGGCGGCAGCAAATAAGAAAGCAGTATTAAGTGATCGAGCCTTCAGCGCATTAGAAGTCGGATTGAATGAGCCGTGGTTCAAAGCAGAAAATGGTGGGGAGCATCTCTCTGATCACGTATACCAAGAGAACTCTGATGCGCCTCCTAAGACTTGGTGGGTGCGCTACCGCCACGAAGCACGCGACCGAATGGTTCACCCATATCAGTTTAAAAGTCCTGCTGAATGGTTTGCTGAGGCGTATGCATTCTATTATTACCCAGACCCCCGTGGCAGGGGAGCGAAACTGAATGACAAAGATGAAGATACTAAGAAATACTTTGATGAGCATGTCCACACCCGTTTACCCTCACGATAAGTGTTTAGCGATAACTAAGGAAACTATCATGACTATGAGAGGATAGAGGAGAAGCCCATAAAAGAGGTTGTCGCACGCCGTGCCGAGGAACTAGGTGACCACGTGAGTTCGCCAGAGGTGACACGGGAGTTTATAGAAGCTGGTCGGGCTCCAAGGTGTAAGGTTTTTCACGCTTGGTAGGGAGCAGGTGAAAGCCAACGATCATTGTCGGGTCTGATCAGAGAGAAAGAGACTGCAGATACTTATCCTACACAGACTTTGGGGAAAGTCTTCTGCCGTTTGATCTAGACGAAGGGGAAGCTGCCGGAACCGAGGCTTGTAGCCACAGTCTCAGCCTACCTCTACGATGCATCCTGTAGGCACAACGTAATCCTAAGTGATGAGGACAAAGCCGAGTTCATCAAACGGCATGAGTGGCTTGTGTACGTCCGGCTACCCGAGGTGATTGAAGTGGCTGGGCAGCAAGGGATCACATTCTGGTGGGTTGCCTCCTCTGGGGTCTCCCAGATGCGCGTATATCTTGCCGAAGGAGGCAGAATTCGCACTGAAGAAACGTTCGTACAAGAGTTCATCAATGGATAAGGATTAGTCATGACTGCGCTCGGAGGACTAAGTTGTGAGGATGCGATCGTCCATCCAAACAAAAGCCGAATCATCTTTCACGCCAGTTCAAACTGGACTGCTGCAACGCAAATGTGGCACCTGCGGTTAGCACACGCTCGCGGGTGGAGAGTGTACTGAGCCCCAGAGTGAGCGATCGCCTCTTCAGTGCCGTTCTAGCAATCAGGCTGAACCTTCTGAAGTACCGCCGATTGTGCATGAAGTGTTGCGATTACCCATCAAAAGTCTTTAGGAAGTCTTAAAAAGAGAGAATTGAACTGATGAGTATGCGATCGCCCACCCAAACCCAAGCCAAATCATCCTTTACTCCTGTTGAGGCAGGAGTGTTACAACGCAAGTGTGCTTCTTGTGGTCAGCACACGCTCGCAGGTGGAGAGTGTGCTGAGTGCCAGAAAAAGCGATCGCCCCTACAGCGCCGTTCTACCAATCAGGCTGAACCTTCTGAAGTGCCATCGATTGTGCATGAGGTGTTGCGATCGCCTGGTCAATCTCTGGATGCAAACACTCGTACTTTTATGGAGTCGCGTTTTGGTCAAGACTTTAGCCAGGTACGGGTGCATACAGATACCCACGCAGCAGCGTCTGCCCAGGCAGTCAATGCCTTGGCATACACTGTGGGAAATAATGTGGTGTTTGGGGCAGGGCAATATCCATCTAAGACACACTCGGGGCAACTGCTGATGGCACATGAGCTAACCCATGTAGTGCAACAGAGCGCTCATTCGCCAGCTCTTGCCACAAAGCTAACAGCCATTGCCGAACCAGCAGACTCGGCTGAGCAAGAAGCGGATGCTGTGGCAAATCAAGTAGTGAGTGGCTCCGGGGTCAGCCACTCCATTAACCCACACCCAGTTGCCATCCAGAAAAAGGAACCGAACGAAGTAAAAGATCAAGAGCAAATCACTCCATCCTCTGGCTTAAAGAGTACCAAAGAATTCGCCACCCTGCTGGCAATGTGTGATATAGGAAACCTCGATCTATTAGGCTGCCGCCAGATGAGGCGGAAACTACAACAGTTGCCACAGCAAATAAATGTTGGGAGCTATTCACTATTGAACTTAGGGTTGGAAGTCGGCAAAGAAGAGGAGCAGAAATTGCCTTCACCAAACGAAGCAAAAGAGCAGGAGCAATTTACTCTATCCTCTGGTTTAAAGATTAAGGAAGAATTCGCCACCCTGCTGGCAATGTGTGATATAGGAAACCTCGATCCATTACGCTGCCACCGAATGAGGCGGAAACTACAACAGTTGCCACAGCAAATAAATGTTGGGAGCTATTCACTATTGAACTCAGGGTTGGAAGTCGGCAAAGAAGAGGAGCAATTTACTCTATCCTCTGGCTTAAAGATTAATAAAGAAGAATTCGCCACCATGCTGGCAATGTGTGATACAGGAAAGCTCGATCCATTACGCTGCCGCGAGATGAGGCGGGAACTACGACGGTTACCAAAGGAAAGAGGTAGTGGGATCTATCCAAGATTCAACTTAGGGTTGGAAGTCGGCAAAAGAGACGAAAGGATGAAAAAGCTGCTGGAGATTAACTCGCACCCGGGGCTGCGTCCGCAAATAATTATGCCACTGTCCGGATGGCAGAAGGAATTTTTCTCAGAATCAGAGAGTGACCCGCCCCTGGGGATGGAAGGGCCTAGGTCACTGCCCAAATTGAAGCTGCCTGCTGCTACGCCAGCACCGTCTTCTGCCCCAAGCAGCCAGTCATTGGGTTCATTAGACATTAGCTTTGTCAAGAAAATGCTGGAGCCTGAATTAGATCTGCACATTGGCAAATTAAAGCTCACTATTCCCAACTCTGCTGAGATGAAATTTGCGCCCATCCCTCTGAAACGTGTCGGCAAGTTGCAGATAAGTGCCAAAGGCGAAATTACAAACCTCAAGGAACTGGTTGAAAAAGATCCCACGAAACATGGACCACCCGTGAGCCTGTCGTTGACAGTTGCACTGAACGATCGACCGAACATCAAGATCGATGCAACCTCAACGGTTGACCTGAACGAAAACACGATCACAACAGGTATTTCGTTTACTTTATTTGATAGCAGTTGTCATTTCAAAGTTCCCTATTCAACCATTGACAAGATTAACAGTGCCGTAAAAGAGCTGAAGAAATACTCAGATTCCGCATGGGCAGAACCGGAAAATCAGCCACCCAATGAACCCCCCACCCCACCCTCTAAACCCCTGGATATAGTCGCAGACGTAGCACCCCACATCGTCGCGCTGTTTGAGGCAATCAAGGAAATTGAGGACGCTAAGAAGAAATGCCAGCAGGGAGCGAGGGTCAAATTTGAACCGTCTATGATTTGGTCCGTGGGCAAGGATGAACCCGACTTCACAATTAACATGGGAGTTATGTTTTGACTTTCCTCGAATAAAAAGGAAATCGAGGACGCGAAAAAGAAATGCCAGGAGGGAGTGAAGATCAAGATTGGACCGTTTATGAGTTGGCCCTTCGCCAAGGATAAACCCGGCACGCCTGCTGATAATCCCCCCAGACAGCGAATCTTCGGAATTAGCATGGAAGTTAGGTTTGGCGTTGCTGGAGTGAGGTATCGATTAATACGATCGCGCTTGCATATGACTCAAGGGCGATCGCCTGCTGACTGCGAGTGGAGAGTGTGCCGAGTGTCAGATTGATCGCTCCTACAGCTCCATTCTAGCGATTGAGTTGAACCTTTTAAGAAACCACCAATCCTAACCATTCTGCAAAGATTTCTGAAGTTTTACGGCTCTTCAACCAACTAAAGATTAACTAAAATTACAAATTTCCTCAAAATATTTACAAAGATAGCAAAATTGAATAAAAAAGGCTAGGCTTACCGAAAAAGATGCGCAATTTGTCAAATGGAGTAAAAACAACGAAGTAAACACTATATTTACGAGCAAACCGCAAGACTAAAAAAACTGTAGCGACAAAGCTGTTGGTAAACACTTCTACCAGGAGGCAGAGGCAGTAGTTCATGAAAGGACATCATCCATGACCACCTTCCCAGGCTCTCCCCGCTTGCTCAAAGGCGGTATCGTTCTAATCGATCCTAACACCGGACTTGTGGAACGAATTATCTCCTTGCAATACAACCCCGATACCCTCAGCCGCACTTTACAGGTACAGGGAACTGGCAATGAAAGCGGCGAT
>DATNQS010000078.1:0-6759 GCA_036703925.1 Candidatus Sericytochromatia bacterium | reverse complement strand
ACCCATAGTGTGTTGCCCGATTTGCATCAGAGCGTCGCCCCAGAGGTGGCTGCCGACGAGATACCAGAACAAGAACGTGACCAAGGCGATCGTCATCACGCCGTAGGTAAAATAGCCAGCAACCGTATCTGCCAGGTTTTGGATGGGGGCTTTACGGGTTTGGGCTGCTTCGACCAGCGCAATAATATGTGCCAGGGTTGTTTCCTTACCTGTACGAGTTGCACGCAGCGCGATCGTGCCCGTCTGGTTGAGTGTACCGGCTGCCACTAAGTCTCCAGGCTGTTTCAGAACGGGGATTGCCTCACCCGTCAGCATCGACTCATCCACTGTGGTCTGCCCAATCACCACTTCACCATCCACAGGCACTTTGTCCCCTGGTAGCACTTGTAGCCATTCACCGAGACGGACACGATCGGCAGGAATTTCGATGAAGTCTGAGGTGAGGAGAGCAAGAGAGTTTTGAGTTTTGAGTTTTGAGTTTTGAGTTTTGAATGGCTCCCCTCCCTCCTCTCTCCTCTCTCCTCCCTTTTGCTCACTCCTCCCCTTCATCAACCGTGCCACCTTTGGCTGGAGAGCAAGTAATGATTGAAAAGCACTGGCAGCACGATTTCTTGCTTGTTGTTCGAGTGTACGGCCCAGCAAGATAAAGCCAACCAGCATAACAGGCTCATCAAAAAAGCACTCCCAGCTTAGCTGGGGCACCAGTAGCGCCACCAAGCTAGTAATGTAGGCAGTCAGTGTGCCCATGCTGACGAGGGTATTCATGTTGGGGGCATTGCGTCTCAGTCCACGCCAGCCATCGATCAGCATCGATCGCCCTGGTATAAGCAGCGCTACAGTTGCCAGCCCACAATGGAACCAAATGTTAGTGAAGCCAAGGTTTGACAAACCAGGCAAATGCAACTGACCCATTTGGTCGAGATGTCCAATGCCTGACAGCAGCAACAGAGCGATCGCCATCGCCAACCGCCAAAGCTGTCGCTGCGACTCTATCTGCCGCTGTGCCTGAAAATCAAGGCGATCGCCGTTCTGGGGATCGGCAGGATCAAGCGTACTGTCAGACAGTCGAAGCTGAGACGGAAACCCCGCTTCGGTTAACGTTGTCGCTAAAGTAGAGGGCTGAAGCGCACCGCTCTCGTATTCAACCGTTGCCACTTCGATCGCCAGGTTGACTGTTGCCGCCGCCACCCCCTGACATTGTTTCAGTTCGTTCTCAACGGCTCGAACACAGCCAGCACACTTCATCCCAGTCACATCCAGGATGGCAATTTCTAGAGATGGTGCCGCGATCGCCTCAGTTGTGCGATCGCCCTGTGGCAGCGTGAGTTTTGTTGCGTCTAAAACCAAAGGAAAAACCTTCCACAAGCATTTACGGGGTTCTCTCTTGAGCGTAGATGAAGTAGAAGGCGATTGGTCAAAAACTATCCACTTTCTTTAAACAGATTTGCCCAGCAAAGGCACTCCGGTACGAACCCCGCCTCTAAAAATCAGCACTGCTAGGCGGCAAACCCACGATGTCCGCATAGGCGGCAGCGATCGCGCAAACACTAAGCGGAATCGTTACTAGCAGACCGAAACCGAGTAGCAAAGCACCCGCCAGATTGAGTAGTACCAACACAAAAGCGAAGCCAAAGAAGGAGAACCAATGCTTGGAAATCAGCTTGCGGCTAAACTCCATCCCATCCCAGAAGTTCATCTTTTTTTCGAGTACGAAGGGCAGCGCAAAGGTGTAAGCGACTGCCAGGTAAATACCCGGAATGAGAAGCAGTACAAACCCAATACCAATCATCACGCTAGAAACGAGGCTGACCAGGAAAAGCGGCAGGAAGTTATTAAAGCCCCTGAAGAAATCGCCAAACGTTGTGGCTCGATTTCTCAAAAGCTTGAATGCCACGATTAAAAAGCCTGCATTCAAGGGTCCAGAAATTAGGAGGCTGATTAGTGTACCCACAGGAGAGGCAGATTGATTAATTTTGGCGATCGCAATGTTAATCAAGAAAACCACCAGTGTAAAGCCAACAAACCCGCCCGGATTTTTCTTGAAGGTTTCCAAGCCAGTGCTAATGTAGTCACCGATTTTAACTGTGTAGCTTTTCTGGAGTAAGCCTTCCAGCCCCGTTGACCCGTAACTTTCCATAGTCGTTCGCTCCAAAATGCAAGATTGATGCTCTCGTTTGAGGCAATTACTGTAATAATCTGCCTCTATTCATCCCCAGGTCTCTCTACAAAAGACATTAGGAAAATTTCAGGCAACAAAATTTTATCTTTGCTTCAGTCTTTGACAAAGTTGCTGACTGCTATTGCGTACTGCTGCCCAAGACAAACAGACTGAGAAGGGTGCCGCTGTTCCATAGACTATGCAGCAGCATGGAGGCGAGGAGATTGCGCGATCGCGAGTAGACAAAGCCCAGCACAATCCCTAATGTCATCAGCGGCAGCACTTCCGAGAGGCTAAGGTGCGCGAGGGCAAAGATGAAGCTACTCAAGACGATCGCGCCCCAAACAGGCATATAGCGAGTGAGTGAGGGCAGCAAGAAGCCCCGAAACAAAATTTCCTCAAAAATGGGAGCAGCGATCGCGGCGGTGACACAAAAAAGCAAAAAGGCACCCTGGTCTTTACCTTCTAGGGCGATCGGCAAAATGGGATTACTGCCGCCCTGCCCCTGCCAAATTTTTTGGTTGACTAGCGAGATAAGAATCACCAGTGGGAGCGCTGCGAAATAGCCACCAATACCCCAAAGGAACCACCGGCTCCGCAGCTTTGTCTGAAACCAACCGTCGGGTAGCGGTAAAAATGTCCGAATCGAGAAATACAGGACTACCAAGCCACCAGCCGCCAACAGCAAGTAATTCATCAAGATGTAAAACGCTCTGGCGCGTTCGCTCAATGTCGCTGGATTGAAACCCGCTGCTTGCTGAAACACACCAAGCCCTAGCGGTAGCAGGATTTGCCCCACCAGAAAGAAGCCAAAGATCAATACCTGCCAGACAATTTCGCCATCCCACGGCACTGTCCACGCTGCCATTCCTTCTGGTGCAAGAAGAGATTGCTTGCGCCGCACGACCCACTGCCCCAACAGAAAGAGCAGAATGCCGGTGCCGAGCAAACCGCTGATGGCAGGAATGCCGCCGATGATCGCCAGATTGGTTAAGGCGCGTTCTGCTGTTGCCTGTTGCGCTACTTGAAGGTCTGTCAGTGCGTCCTGTCGTTGCTGTAGTCGATACAGTTGGGCGAGCGATCGATAGCGAAACCAGCTATCTAGATTTTGCTTCAGCGTTTGTTCAGCATCAGGAAACAACCGGGGTGGATCGCTCCACAGCCCTGCCAGCACGCCAGCCGTTTTGCTCAGTGGCTCAAGGTTAGCTTTCCCGTCTGTTTGCTGAATTACGCCTGCCCAGGTTTTTTGTGCTGTCGCAGTCTGTCCTTGCTGCACCTGAAGGACACCCAGCCTGAGATCGAGTTCGGTAATCAGGCGTTCTAGTTTGGGTGTCGATACCTTTAAGGATGAATCGGCAGTCGGAGAAGCCAGCAAAAGCTGAGTCCGTTCCAGGTTTTTCTGGGCAGATTGGCGTAGCTCTTGGTATTGCTTTGTGGCTCCCTGTAAGGGTTCAGAGCCGATGATGCCTTTGCGAACCGACACTAAGCCTGGATCATCGTCCTGCCACTCGGTCGCCTGTAGCACCAGGTTGGTTTGGTACAGCTCCAGCCGACTTTGGAACTGGGGTTGACTCCAGCTTGCCAGCAGATCTTGACCAATGAGGGCGATCGCCAGCACTGTCAAGATCACCAGAACGATCCGCTTAATTGTCATGCATTCTCCAACGTAACGATTAGCCGTTCGCCGTTAGCTGTCAACTAAAAACGGCTAGAACCTTTGCACTGCACTTTTGCATTGTGAATGAGGATCACAGATCCTGTAGAACGATTGTCGCCTAGATAGGCAAAGGCTGTACGCTAGACGGGGTAAAATTCTTCAGGAGAGAGGAGAGAGGAAGGTAAAAGTAAAAAGGTAAAAGGTAAAAACAAGCCTTCATTTTCTGCCCTCCGTCCTCTGCCTTCTGCCTCCCCTACTCCTGCAAACAACCAATAACTAACAACTCACTGGAGGACAAACTTCTGACTACCCGCATCATCCTCGTTCGTCACGGCGAGAGTAGCTTTAACGTTGAACGACGTGTTCAGGGTCATGGTGATAAATCGACCCTCACAGAGGCAGGGCAGCGATCAGCCGATCAAGTCGGTGTAGCCCTCAGCGATCTGTCTTTTGATGCGGTGTACAGCAGCCCTCTGCGACGAGCAAAGGATACCGCTGATCGCATTTTGTCTCGTCTTAAAATGCCGCCTGTTGCACCGCTGCAAACCACTGACAAGTTGAAGGAAATTAACCTGACCGATTGGGAAGGCAAGCTGTTTAGCGAGATTGCCGAGCAAGACCCCGAAGGCTACCGCAACTGGCAAATGCGACCCCACAAGTTAAAGATGGCTGCACCTGATACGGACGGTGCAACAGACTATTACCCGGTGCCAGCGCTGTTTGAGCAAGCCGAAGCATTCTGGCGGGAGCTATTACCGCGCCACGAAGGGCAAACTATTCTCCTGGTGGCACATAGCGGCATCAATCGGGCGTTAATTTCTACCGCGATCGGGCTGCCGAGCGATCGCTATCAGTCGGTACATCAATCGAACTGCGGCATCAGCGTTTTGAATTTTGCAGGTGGGTTCGGAGACGCTGTGCAAATCGAGTCGCTTAACTTAACGGCTCACCTGGGCGAACCGTTGCCAAAACCTAAGTCTGGGCAGCAGGGAGCACGTTTTTTGCTGGTGCGCCACGGTGAGACAGATTGGAATCGGCAAAAGCGCTTTCAGGGTCACATCGACATACCGCTGAACGAGAATGGACGGGCGCAATCTCAACGAGCGGCGGCATTCCTTAAGGCGATCCCCATCCATCATGCCGTTAGTAGCCCGATGCTACGCCCCAAAGAAACTGCTGAGATCATTCTGCAACACCATCCAGATGTGTCGCTGGAGCTGGAAGCGAACCTGAAAGAAATCAGCCACGGGCTATGGGAAGGAAAACTAGAAGCAGAAATTGAGGCGGGGTATCCCGGTACGTTGCACCAATGGCAACGATCGCCCGAAACGGTGCAGATGCCCGAAGGTGAAAACCTCCAGCAAGTGTGGGAGCGGACGATCGCTGCCTGGGATCAAATTGTGCAAACCGCTGCCAGTAGACCTGAACCAGGCATCACCCTCGTTGTTGCCCACGATGCCGTGAACAAAGCGATTCTCTGCTACGTCCTGGGTCTTGGGCCAGAGCATTTCTGGAACTTTAAGCAAGGCAACGGTGCGGTCAGCGTCATCGATTATGCCGCCACAACTGACATTCAACCTGTTCTGATGGCAATGAATATCACCGTTCATCTGTCGGATGGCATTTTGGATCAGACGGCAGCAGGAGCGTTGTAGGGGCAGAAGGCAGAGGGCAGGAGGCAGAAGGGGGGAGCCGGGAGTCAGGCTAAAAGCCAAAGGCTAAAGGCTGACCGCTGACTGCTCAATCAACTCAAAACTCTTCACTTTTCACTCAAAACTCTTCTCACTCCTCACTCCTCACCCCTCCCCTCTCCCCCATGCCTACTAAACTGCTTCAACAAGTACGAGTAATCGATCCCGTTTCAAATACCGATCGCATTACGAATGTGCTCATTGCAGACGGCGTTGTGCAGGCGATGGGTGATGCGATCGCAGACAGTTCGGACGCAACTGAGGTGCAGGATTGCCGTGGTTTGGTACTGGGCACTGGTTTAGTTGACCTTTACAGTCACTCTGGCGAACCCGGTTTTGAGGAACGTGAGACGCTGCAATCACTCTTGCAAGCTGCCAGTGCAGGTGGCTTTACCCGTATCGCCATCCTGCCAGATACCAAACCCGCGATCGACCATCCGGGTAGCGTTGCCTGGGTGCAAAACCGCTGGCAAGAATTGAAGAGAGAGGGGGAAGCAGGGGAAGCAGATTTACGCTCCCGACTTCCGGTGCCTCACCTTTACACCTGGGGTGCACTAACCCTGGCTCTACAAGGACAACAAATGACCGAGTTGGGTGAACTGGCAGCAACAAAGATTGTTGGCTTTGCGGATGGTCGATCGCTCACAAGTTTAGTGCTGGTTCGTCGCCTGCTGGAATATTTGCACCCGATCGCAAAACCGATCGCGCTTTGGGCGTCTGATTCAGCCTTGAGCGGTAACGGGGTAATGCGTGAAGGGCAGGCAGCGCTACGCTTTGGCTTGCCGGGGATTCCCACCATCGCCGAAACCAGTGCCTTAGCAGCCCTTCTGGAATGCGTTGAAACCACTGGCATACCCGTTCATCTGATGCGCCTTTCGACCGCGCGGGGTGTGGCGCTCATTGAGGCAGCGAAGGCACGGGGATTGCCTATCACTGCCAGCACGACCTGGATGCATCTGCTGCTCAACAGTGAGGCGATCGGCAGCTATGATCCGAATTTGCACCTTGCACCACCGCTAGGCAACCCTGACGATCAAGACGCGCTGATTCAAGGCGTACAAAGCGGCACTATCGACGCGATCGCCATCGACCACACACCTTACACCTACGAAGAAAAAACCGTTGCCTTTGCTGAAGCGCCTCCTGGCACGATCGGTCTAGAGCTGGCATTGCCGCTACTCTGGCAAGCGTTGGTCGCTACGGGTAAATGGACAGCCCTAGAGTTGTGGCGCAGTCTCAGCAGTCGTCCAGCA
>DATNQS010000077.1:0-2971 GCA_036703925.1 Candidatus Sericytochromatia bacterium | reverse complement strand
ACATTTCATCCAGCATACAACTGAGGGCGGCGCTCAAAGGCTGGCGCAATTTTTCGTAAACCCAAGTAAACTCTGTAGCGATCGCTGCCATCTTGCCTCACTCTGTCGCCCCAATGGTTAAGATTCTTCTAAACTAAGCGTTAACCCTTTAGCAGAATCAGTTACGATTACTTACTGCGGTGATGTTGAGAACAGCGATCGCCTGCTCTTGAATGTTTGATCTTTGTCTGACGTTGAGTGAGTGATTCTGCGACCCTCGAGCCATACCTGACCGAATCCATCACTAATAGTAATTGTCTGTAGCGAATATACCGATGAAAGTTACCCAGGAAAAACTTCCCGCCAGCCAAATTGGCTTGGAAATTGAAATTACGCCGGAAATGTCTCAAAAGGCATACGAGCAAGTGATTCAAAAATTCACTCGTACTGCCAATATTCCTGGGTTTCGTAAAGGCAAGGTGCCACGACAGGTATTGGTTCAGCGTTTTGGCTCCATGCAGTTGAAAGCAACAGCGCTAGAAGAATTAATTGATGAGACGCTGAAACAGGCGATCGAGCAAGAAAAAATTGATGCACTGGGTAACTTTCAACTGCGATCGTCCTTTGAGGAGTTGGTGAGCCAGTTTGCGCCTGGTTCAGCACTCACGTTTTCTGCTTCGGTTGATGTGCAGCCAGAGGTGACGCTCCAGCACTATACTGACTTTCAGCTCCAGTCAGAAGAAATTAAGCCCGACCCTGAACGAGTCGAGAAGGTACTTCAGCAATATCAAGAGCAAACCGCAACCCTGATCCCCGTCGAAGGACGCGCTGCCCAATTGGGGGACACTACCGTCGTTGATTACAAGGGCGTGCTGGTCAGCGATGACCCTGAAGCCGATCCAGAGCCGTTTCCAGGGGGCGAAGCGGAAGACTTTCAGGTAGAGCTAGCCGAAGGCAAGTTCATTGAAGGGTTCATTGACGGCATTGTAGGCATGAACCCAGGTGAGACAAAAGACCTTTCGATCCCGTTCCCAGGCGATTACACGCAGGAAACGTTGGCCGGTCGAGACGCAATCTTTACTATTACTCTGAAAGAGATTAAAGAAAAAGAGCTACCCCCACTCGATGACGACTTTGCTCAAGAAGTGAGTGAGTTTGAAACACTGGCAGAGCTACGATCGTCGCTTGAAGCGCGTTACGTCGAAGAAGCTGACGAGAAAACAAAGGCGAATAAAGAGCAGGCAATTCTGGATGAGCTGCTTAAGCACATTGAGGTCGAGCTGCCAGAAACGTTGATTGAGCGAGAAATGACCTATCTCCTCAACCAGACAGCGATGCAGCTTCAAAATCAAGGCATTGATGTCAAGCGGTTGTTTAACCAGGACACAATTCCGATGCTGAAAGAGCGCTCACGCCCCGAAGCCATTGATCGCATCAAGCGCACCCTGGCACTTGGCGAAGTTGCCAAGCGGGAAGCCATCAAGGTTGAGCCGGAC
This sequence comes from Candidatus Sericytochromatia bacterium, assembly GCA_036703925.1. GTDB lineage: Bacteria > Cyanobacteriota > Cyanobacteriia > Leptolyngbyales > Leptolyngbyaceae > Stenomitos. The sequence goes on along the minus strand of DATNQS010000077.1, from coordinate 1,496 downwards.
GAAGTGAAGGCAAAAGTGTCTGAATTGATGGCAGAACTGGGCGATCGCGACATTGATCCCGATCGTTTGCAAGCCGTTGTTACAGAAGATTTACTCAAAGAAAAAATTGTGGACTGGCTGCTTGAGCGGTCTACGGTCGAGCTTATCCCTGAAGGCACACTGGCGAAGCCAGAGGATGATGCAGAGGCGGACGACCTAGAAGCCAATCATGCAGACGTAATTGAAGCAGCAAATAGCACCATTGATGTTACGCCAGTCGTTGAAACTGAAGCTAATAGCACTACTGATGTTGCTGCTGACGCAACCGAAACTGAAGCAACGGCTCTAGACGCAGACTTACCGCCAGCAACTGAAGCCGTAGCAGCTAAAGACGAGACGATCGCAACCGATGATACTACTGATGCCGAGAAACCCAAAAAAGCACGTAAGGCGGCGAAAGCAAAAGCAGAATCCTCTGACAGTGAGTAACATTTCGTCTATCCTATGTCGGTAAGATATGTGAGCAAGACGCTACGCCTTAAAACACCGGGCTACAATAGCAGAGCATTTCGCTCGATGCGCCCACAAGTCACAAGTTAGTTAAGGCATAATGTTTGGATATACGTATGCGATTCCCACAGCAAATCGCTGATGCCGACTCGCAAACCCGGTCTACAGTGACTTCAGGCGATAACCCCCACTATGTTTGTATCCCGTTCCCCTAACTATTCCATTAACAGCTTGAATCCACTGGACGTCACGTCCCTAGGTCCCAGCAATGTGGTGCCGATGGTGGTCGAGCAATCCGGTCGTGGTGAACGTGCGTTTGACATCTACTCGCGTCTGCTGAGAGAGCGCATTGTCTTCCTGGGCACACCGATCGACGACAACGTTTCTGATTCGATCGTGGCTCAACTACTGTTTTTGGACGCTGAAGACCCAGAAAAAGACATTCAGCTTTACATCAACTCCCCTGGCGGTTCAGTGACCGCAGGTATGGCAATTTATGACACCATGCAGCAAGTACGCTCTGATGTTGTTACTATTTGCTTTGGCTTGGCAGCGAGCATGGGGGCGTTCTTATTAGCAGCAGGCGCTAAAGGCAAGCGGATGTCTTTGCCAAACTCGCGCATTATGATCCATCAGCCGCTGGGTGGTGCTCAGGGGCAAGCCGTTGATATCGAAATCCAGGCAAAAGAAATTCTTTACCACAAGCGCAAGCTGAGTGAACTGCTGGCGCACCATACGGGACAACCGTTTGAACGGGTAGAAATGGATACCGAACGCGACTTTTTCATGTCCGCTGCTGAAGCAAAAGATTATGGACTGGTTGACCAAGTCATTTCCAGACAAAATCTTCCTAAAGCTGGAGAGGCTGTTGCCGCCGTTAACTAAGAGGTAGATATGGCTAACAAGTATGACTCCCATCTCAAATGTTCCTTTTGCGGCAAGTCTCAGGAGCAGGTTCGTAAGCTCATAGCCGGACCGGGAGTTTACATTTGTGATGAATGCGTTGA
>DATNQS010000076.1:0-2306 GCA_036703925.1 Candidatus Sericytochromatia bacterium | reverse complement strand
TCTTGCAGCGCTTCTGGCTTCTCGTAGTCAAGGTGGAATGGCATATCAGTCAGTTTGTCGTAGTTAGACACTACCGCCAACAATGCGCCGCCCAAAAGAAGCATTGGCAGCGGCAGCGAAAACTGCTTGACCCATTGCAGCAATTCCGTCGCGCCAAACAACAAAACAAAGATAGCCAACCAAACCTTCATCATCAAACCCACGCTACCGAAAGGGCACTCATTCTATCGTCAGGCATTACATCGCAGCATAGCCGAAAATTCCCGTTTCGATCGCTGTCTCGCTGCCTCGCTGCGGCAAACGCACATTCCCTATCCATCACTAAACTAACGTCAGTTTGACGCGATTAGAAGAGAGCTGCTGGCAAAGCTGACTCTAAACTGTCAGCTCAAGGTGGCTGTTTCTTGGGAGCGGTATACTCCGCTAATGAGCTTTGCTTGGTCAACTTCAGTGCGTCAAACTTACGTTAGTGCGGTCGGTAAGGTAAAGTTGCCATCGGCATCAGGCTCAAAGTCGATCGCCTGCGTCACTGCATCTAGATTGAGTGCACCGTAGAGATGGGGAAAAGATTCGTCGTGGGCTGCTTCGTAGCGGATTTCTGGCTCGACGCGAGCAGTCTCGATACAGAGCAGTACCAAGCCTGACTGACCGTGATAATAGGCATTAGCAGTACCCACTACCTGCGCTGGGGTAGAACAGTGGATGAAGCCTTCTGTTTCGAGAGAATCAGCGCGATAAGCGCCTTCCTGCTGTGCTGTTTGCCAGTGCGATCGTGGTGTGATATGTAAAATCAAGGTCATCAGTTAAGCGGCAGCGGTTAAGGAAGTGTCAACTTGAGATCAACTGGTGGCAATGCTGGCTGTGCCGTTAGGTGAGCGGGTTTGGCTTCAATGAACCCGTTGTAGATAAGAATGCTCAAGACGACAGTGATAGCAACGGCTCGGAGTAATTTGTTGAGCATTTTACACCTCTAGCAGTGACGACGATCGACTTGTACATTAGTCGTAGTCTAGTAGACGGTGGGCGATCGATCTTCATCTAGGTGGCTCACCCAGCCGGAGGAACTTACCATGCTAGCGCCAGCCCATCGGCTCTCGGCTCTGAGGCAGCAACGAGAACGCCGTTGATGCTCAAAATCATTTGCCCTCTGCCGAAAAAGCTTCCCTGTCGAATGGTGTGCCCCCGATCGACGAGTGCTGTGGCGATCGCTGGAGAAACCGTTGGCTCTAGCAGCACCAGATTGTCGCGGATAAACTGCCAACGGGGTGCATCCAGCGCTGCCTGCGGATTCATGCCGTAGTCCACCAAATTGACCACCACCTGAAGGTGTCCTTGGGGTTGCATCGCCGCACCCATCACGCCAAACGGTCCTAGCGGTTGCCCATCACGGGTGAGAAACCCAGGAATTATGGTGTGAAAGGGACGCTTATTGGGCGCAACTTGATTGGGGTGTCCCGGTTCTAACGTGAAGCCTGTAGCGCGATTGTGCAACGCAATGCCCGTTCCTGGTACGAGAATGCCGCTGCCAAAGCCCATATAGTTTGACTGGATGAATGACACCATCAGTTCGCCGTCAGATGCTGCCAGGTAGACCGTACCGCCTTTCGGCAAACCAGGTTCTGCAAGAGGCAGAGCGGTATGGCTAATGAGCGAACGGCGATCGCGTGCATAGTCTTTACTCAGCAGAGCCGTGGGCTGGAGCGTCATCGTGTCAGCATCGGCAACATAGCGATGTGCATCCGCAAACGCCAGCTTCATGGCTTCAATTTGCCAGTGATAGACCTCTGACGATTCACGCGGATAACGGCTGAGATCAAAGCCTTCTAGCAGATTCAGCGCCATCAGTGCCGCAATGCCCTGACCATTGGGAGGTATTTCCCAAACGGTTGTGCCGCGATAGTCAGTGGCGATCGGCTCGACCCAATCGGCTCGGTGTGTAGCAAAATCTGTTTGAGTTAACAGCCCTCCCGTTGCAGCCGCAAAGGCAGCGATTTTTTCTGCCAGCGCTCCGGTATAAAAACTGTCGCCCCCACTCTGCGCGATCGCCCGTAGCGTGTCTGCCTGAGCGGGACTATGCCAGATTTCACCCGCTGCGGGTGCGCGATCGCCTGGAAAGAAGACCTGTTTAAACGCCTGAAAGGCTTCCTCCTGAAGCGGCAAATAGATTTTTTCTGCCTGCTTCCACGCAAGCGCCGTCTCTGGCGAAACGGGGTAGCCCTCCTCGGCGTAGCGAATGGCGGGTGCAAACAGTTGCTCAAACGGTAGCCGTCCCCACCGCTCCCACAGCGATCGCCAGGCTGAAACCG
>DATNQS010000075.1:0-2989 GCA_036703925.1 Candidatus Sericytochromatia bacterium | reverse complement strand
GCTTCAACAATCTGACCACCCGAAATTAGCACTTGTTCGGCTGTAGCATTAACCGCTGCTTGAGTACCCGTTGATTCATCCCGAATACCTCGGTAGACCTGCGAAGCCGTTGTGTCTACCACATCGTAAATGCCGTTGTTTGCTTTTTGGCGATGATATAGCGCATAGGAGCGGGCTGCAACTGCCTGCGCTTTCAGTGCCTCTTGGGGCCAATTGCCGTTCATTTCGCCACCCAAGACGCTGTAGAGATATTGTTCCAGATCGACATAGTTGATAGCCGTAAGGCCACCTTTGCTGGATACGACGGCTGTACGACCGCGATACCAACGATCGCCAATATACACATAGCCGCCGCCTGTAGGCTCGACCCACAATTGACCAGACTGCCAGCGATCGAGGCTGACGCTGCCTTGCTTAGGCTGGGCAATGAAAGCATTCATCGGTGCAATTTCACCCAGTGGACGACCGTTGCTGTCACGCACGATCGCCTTTGTTGAACTGCCAACAGCAATTTGGCTCACACCATCGGCGATCGCCACTCGTAGCTCCAACGCGGCCTGAGCGGCACGGCTGCTGGCGCTTTCAATCAAAGAAAATGCTGCCATCCAGACAAGAATGCCTAACCACCGACTACGTCCATTCAATTGTGTCAACATTCTCATTTGAGAGAGTAAAAGGGGGAAACGTTTCGATGACATTTTCAGAATCCTTACAGGTTCAGGCGTTAAGAGGCTAAGTAGTCGTGGCAATACGATCGCAGACAGCAAAATATGGGATATATCCTACGTCAGGTACGTTACACGCTGTCTGAAGTATGGGGCAACGACGCTTAATATACGTCAAATTGCTTTGTATGGAGTCAGCTTTTTGAGCTTTGATGTTCCCTACTTATGCCAGATATGTTGTAGTTAAACGCGCAACTTTCATGCCTTACCTTGTATCTTGTGTCTTCAATGCTTTGTAACGTTTATTAAATCAGATTTGTCGCTCAAGCGCTGTTGCCCAGCCCTTATTTCCTTCGCCTGTGTCAGTATAGGTTCAGGAAGGAAACCCGTTTGGAACGCTACGTTTTGCAGATTACATTCCTTGGAACCAGTTCGGGTGTACCGACGCGATCGCGCAATGTTTCTAGCGTAGCGGTTCGCTTACCTCAACGGGCAGAGTTTTGGCTGTTTGATTGTGGTGAAGGCACGCAACATCAGCTTTTGCGCAGCGAGATTAAGAGCAGTCAGTTAACCCGTATTTTTGTGACTCATATGCATGGGGATCATATTTATGGGTTGATGGGGTTACTAGCAAGCTGTGGTTTGGCAGGTAATGTTCAGCGCGTCGATATTTATGGTCCGCCTGACCTGGATGAGTATCTCAAAGCCTGTCGGCGGTATTCGCAAACGCATTTCTCTTATCCGGTGAAGGTACATACGGTACGTCCCGGTATTGTGTATGAAGACAGCGAGTTTACAGTGAGCTGTGGGTTACTTAAGCATCGTGTGCCTGCGTTTGGCTATCGGATTACCGAAAAAGATCGTCCTGGGCATTTCGATGTTAAGCAAGCTGCTGCATTGGGCATTCCGTCGGGACCCCTCTATGGCAAGCTGAAGCGCGGCGAAGTCATTACACTACCCGACGGGCGATCCGTGAACGGCGCAGACCTGTGCGGGCAGACAGAACAGGGGCGAAAGCTGGCGTATTGTACAGATACAGTTTTTTGCGAAACCTCGATCGATTTAGCACAGGATGCAGATGTGTTGATTCATGAAGCCACATTCGCCCATCAGGATGCTGACTTGGCATATCAACGGTTGCATTCAACCTCGACAATGGCAGCGCAGGTCGCTCTGGCAGCACAAGTGAAGCGGCTGATTATGACCCATTTCAGCCCACGTTATGCGCCTGGTAATGCGATCGAACTTAAAGATCTACTTGCAGAAGCCCGCTCCATTTTTCCTAACACAGAAATGGCTTCCGATTTCTGGACGTACGAAATTCCTCGGCGAAACGCAGCCGCAATGGCAACCGTTTAGTTTGTACTGAGTATTCTGTACTAAGTGGAACGTCCTTATTCGCCGTGAGACTGGCGGAGCCGATCGCGCAGTTGCCCCAGCCTAGTTTGACTCTGAATTGGTGCACGTGGGGGTGGCAGTTCGGTGTTGGGCCATCCCGGCAGATCGACACAGGGGCATTCCAACGCAGCAATGCCTTGAACTTTTACAGGCACTGGCATGGCACAACGTGAACAGGGATCAACATCCCAGGTGGGACTCAGGAGTTGGGCGATCGTCTGATCGGTGCCTTCCAGGTAACAGTCACCAGACTCTGGCGAACAGATCTGCTGCCAACACGCTTCAAATTCTGGACTGTAGCGATCGCCCTGAATGATCGGACGAGGTAAGACGCGCGATTGACCGCCGTTAATTAGAACTGGCTTGCCCAACTGGAACCAGTAAGCAAGATACTGCCTGACGTATTGTTCGGATGCCATAGTGTCAAATCAAAGTATCAACTTTAGATGGCTAAAAAGTTTTGTAGTCAGTTAACTGAAACCCCAATCTTCTTTAGGCGTACCCATAGCTAATCGCTCTCTCGCTCAGGGTGAGATTGTAGCCAGGGTAACAATCCTCATCGCTCTATGCTACTTTGTCTGAACTCATATCTTATTGGTTTAAGTCTGTAGCTAAGGTTAAGCTCCTCACTGTATCAGCTCTATGGCTTGATGTAATGGCGTGCCTAGGCTGCTGAGGTTCAGGACATGTCCACCCGTCACGAGGTAAACAGGATGAGCGATCGCGCCTAGCTGACGGGTAAGGGTGCCGAGGCGATCGCGAAACAGGCGCCCCACTGGGTAAGCAGGCACAATTCCCCAGCCAGTTTCCTCGGCTACAAAGATGATGATGCTGGTTGTCTGGTGCAAACTGTCTAGTAAGCTAGCCAACGTTTTGCTCCAGGTGTCGTCGTCTTGATCAAGTAAATTTGCTAGCCAGGTGCCTAA
>DATNQS010000074.1:0-7655 GCA_036703925.1 Candidatus Sericytochromatia bacterium | reverse complement strand
CGGTGGGGACAACTGGTGGCGATCGTCCGTTACCCCTACCTGAAGCTCGAAGGTAAGGGTGCTTTTCATAAGGCAGCGTTGCGATCGCAGTGGGAAGCAGTTCCAACCCTGGTGCTGCTGCTGGCATTGAGTGGTATGAAGGGGGCTTTGAGTCCGGCTCCGTGGCTGGCGGTAGGGGTAATAAGCTTGGGTGGCAGCGCGATCGCCATCATGACTGGAATGTGGTTTAACCGTCAGCTTGGTGGGCATACGGGTGATACCTACGGCGCAGTTGTGGAGTGGACAGAGGCGCTGTTGTTGTGTTTGCTGACGATCGCTTGAGGAGAAGGCAGAGGTAGGAGGGGAAGAAGTGAAGGGGTGAAGGGGTGAAAGGGTGAAGAGGTGATAGCGAAATAACTCAAAACTCAAAACTCAAAACGCTCCCTATCTTTTCATCCTTGCCGACGGTTTCTCTTCTGACTGCCATCCCGGTTTAGAATACCTACAGTTAGTTTATGTAGGCAGTTCAAGCAATGGCAGGGCAGCTTCCGATCCCAGTTTTAGTAAATGGTGCAGCGGGCAAAATGGGGCGTGAAGTGGTCAAGGCGATCGCCCAAACGGCAGACCTAACCCTGATTGGCGCAGTCGATCGCAGCCCTCAATATCAGGGATTGGATATTGGGGAACTGGCAGGCTGTGGTGAGCTTGAGGTGCCTGTAACTGATCAGTTTGAGCCAATGCTGGCAATGCTGGCTCAAGAAAAAGAACTCGGTGTAATGGTGGATTTTACCCATCCCGATTCGGTATATGGCAATATCCGCTCAGCGATCGCCTATGGTATTCGTCCAGTGGTCGGCACGACGGGCTTGAGCGCCAAGCAACTGCAAGAGTTAGCCGAGTTTGCCGATAAAGCGAGCACGGGTTGTCTGGTCATTCCTAACTTCTCGATCGGCATGGTGTTGCTGCAACAGGCTGCGATTCAGGCATCCCAGCACTTTGAGCATGTCGAAATCATTGAACTGCATCATAACCAGAAGGCGGATGCGCCCAGCGGCACCGCACTGCAAACGGCGCAAATGCTAGCGGAATTTGGCAAGACATTTAACCCGCCCACCGTGCAAGAAACCGAAAAACTTCCAGGCGCACGCGGGAGCGTTGCCGATGCTGACATTCGGATTCACAGCATTCGTCTACCAGGCTTGATTGCCCATCAGGAAGTGATCTTTGGTGCGCCAGGACAGGTGTACACGTTGCGTCATGATACGAGTGATCGAGCGTGCTATATGCCCGGAGTACTGCTGGCGATCCGTAAAGTCATTCAGCTTAAGTCACTGGTTTATGGCTTAGAAAAGCTTTTGTAAGACAAGCATGGGTCTTACACACGGTAATCTTCGTCTGCTTCCTCAGCCTCAGCCTTGGCTTCGCTCACACCTTCTTTGAAGCCACGTAGCGTTTTACCAAGTGCGCTGCCCAGTTCTGGAATCTTCTTAGGACCAAAGACCAGCACTGCTGCAATGAGAATAATGACAACTTCGGGCCACCCAAGACCAAACATACCTGTCTCCTCCAAGCTAACTGTGAGATGGGGAAATGATGCAACGGGTTCGGCACTATAACCACGACGTTGATGCATCCCCTTCATCACTATAGATGGGTAGAGAGCATAGAGGGATAGACAATCTAAAGGGGCAAAGAGCGGCTACGATCGTTGCCTTACCAAAACCAACGCCTTTTCCCCAACTTTTTCACCCAGAAAAGGGGATAAAAGCGAACAAACAACAACGTTTTAGCTTTCCTTCACCACTTTTAGCTTCTTCCGTTCTGGTGGCAGTGTGACAGAAAACTGACCAGCAAGCTTGACATCCCGCTGCCCTGTCTGGGTGGATGTCATGGGTGCGTTACGGGCAGGCGATTGTGCCTGAATGGCTTGACTGATAGGGTGGTGCAACAGGGTGAGCAGACAGGAACAACCTGTGAGCAGCAGCAAGTCCAATTCTTTGCTTAATAGCCGTCGCTGGGCTTTGCGAAAGGGCAGTCCGGGAAGGGTTTGCTTCAGTCGTGTGCGCGTCATAGGGTTGCAACTGTCGATAACGGATGGAAGGCTCAGACTCCTCAGTATACCCAAGTCGATCGCAAGCCTGACTAGCTTAGACCGTTTAGGCTGTTAATCGGTTCCTGAGAGACAATAACCCTATTTAGCTTTCAGCCTTCAGCGATCAGCCTTTAGCTTTTGTCTCAAATTCATGCTGAACGATGACCGCTTAAGAACGGGTCATGTCACGCATGGCTCCTCGCGCCATTGCCGCGATCGCCTGATCGTTTGCTTTCGGCAGATGGTAGTATTTGCCGCCTGCCTGTTGCGCCAATTCCTTCGCAAAGCCAGTGGAAATGAACTTGTTCTCGGTGTCGATAACCAGTAGCTGGATGCCGAGGGCGCGAATTTTGGCAGCAATGTCGAGTAGTTCGGCTTTGATGTCGGGCTTTTCGTCAGGCGGGATACTTTCACCGAGCGATCGCGCCAGTGGTACGTTGCCGCGACCATCCGTGATCGCAACAACGACTACTTGTCCAATATCACCGGACTGTCTAGCGTTCATGCCCACTCGTACCGCCTGCGTCAATCCGTGTGCTAGGGGGGAACCGCCGCCACAGGGCATGCGATCGAGTCGTCGTTTAGCGGCTTCAATCGAGCGAGTTGGTGGCAGCAAAATTTCTGCTTGCTCTCCCCGAAAGGGAATCAGGGAAACCTGATCACGATTCTGGTATGCCTCTGTCAGCAGTCGCAGCACTGCACCTTTTGCCGATTGCATTCGATTCAACGCCATGGAGCCAGACGCATCCACTACGAAGACAACAAGCGCTCCTGCTTTGCGTGCTAACCGCTTGGCTCGAATGTCTGCTTGCTCGACGAAGACGCGTTTGCGAGGGGGAGTGGGGAGTAGGGAAGCCTGACTTCTGACCTCTGACTCCTCTCTCCTTGCCCGTCGCCCTTTCTGATAGGGTGCGGCGGCTCGTAGAGTGGCATCGACCGCAATGCGGCGGGCTTTGCCTTTCGGCAGCATGGGTTTGACGTAGCGCCCCCGATCGTCCGAAAAAATAATCGCGCGGCTACCAGATTTGCCCTGACGGGTTGCCGACTGAGCAAAGTAGAGAACGGATGGATCAAGAATTACGCCTTCAGGATCAAAAATGAACTCTTCGGGAATGGCGGGTGGTTCTTGCTCTTGTTCATCCTGGTCATCACTTTCGTCATCGTCGCGATCGTCCTGCTCTTGCTCGTTTTCCTCTTCTGGTTCTTGCTGGTTTTGAGGGGGCGGCGGTGGCGGTGGCTCTTCCGGTGGGGTTTGTACGATAGTCGATCGCGGTACAATGACTAGCTCGACAGCGCGGCGCAAATCATCCGCCGTTACGTCTGTGCGACCATCCAACGCGGCATGGGCTTTAGCAACGCGCACGGCAAACAGTTCAGCTCGATGCCCCATGACACCGCCGCGAATGGCCTCATTCACCAGATAGCCTACCTGCTCAGAGGTAATCTGTACGTCTTTGAGCCATTCTCGCGCCAGCACAATCTGGGTTTTGAGCGAGTCAATGTCGTCGGTGTACTGGGTCAGGAAGGTTTGGGGTGAGTCGGCGTAGCGGGTGGCTTGCTCGACTGCCAGCACGCGATCGTCCAAGCCCAGCACCATGTCAGCAGAAAGGGCGATCGCAATGCGGTCTAGCAAATGCTCGCGCAAGCCTCCTTCTTCTGGGTTGTAGGTGGCGACCAGCAGCGGTTTGCAGGGATGCTGAAAGCTAATGCCCTCGCGCTCAATCTGGTTGCGTCCATCTGTCAAAACAGAGAGTAAGAGGTTAGCTGCTTGATCATCCAGTAAATTGATTTCATCAATGTAAAGCACACCTCGATGCGCTTCAGCCAGCAATCCTGGCTGAAAAACTGTCTCACCCCGCCGAATCGACTGACTGACATCGACTGAACCCAACAGTCGATCTTCGGTAATGCCCAACGGAATTTGAACGAAAGGCGCGGGGATGATGGTCGTGGGAAAATCTAAAGGCTCAGGGCTAAAGTCTGAAAGATTTGCCTTGATCCTTAAGCCTTGATCCTTAAGCCTTTCCGTTGTCTCGTCGTCCCAGTCTTCGGGGTGTAGGGGGTCGCTGTTGAGGGAGCCTTCGACAATTTCGATCGGTGGCAAAAGGGCATGAAGCGCTCGTGCCATCACTGATTTTGCGGTGCCGCGTCGTCCCGCAATCACTACACCCCCTAGGCCCGGATCGACGGCTGCCAATAAGAGCGCAAGTTTGATGGCTTCCTGCCCTACAACCGCAGCAAGGGGAAAGGCGAGAGGGGCGATCGGAGTGCTAAGTGCAGGCATGAATTTGGTTGACCACGGCAGGCTGGAGTCTAGATTCCAGCATACCAACATACTTCACGCGATGTGCGGCTACGCTCAGATCCCTTACGCTTAATCGATCAGCAGGCATACCGCAGCGATCGCAACAATTTAGCTTTCAAGTGGCAGCGATTTTTAAGTAGTAGCGATCGTGCTCAAGGTTGATCGCTTGACCTGCGATTCTAGAATGACTGCATAGAGTGGGCTGGTTTGCAGCAATTTGTGATGGGTGCCCTGGGCTACCAGACGACCTTTATCCATCAGAAAAATGCGATCGGCATTTTGAACTGTGCTGATGCGCTGGGCGACAACAAATGAGGTGCAGGTACGTTGACGCATGAGGTCATCTAGCGCAGCTTGAATTTGGGCAGCGGTTTGGGCATCGACCGCCGAGGTGCTGTCATCCAAAATGAGGATGCTGTAGTTGGTTAAAAGGGTACGGGCGATCGCCAACCGTTGTTTTTGCCCGCCGGATAAGCCCACCCCACGTTCACCCACGATCGTCTCGTAGCCATCGGGTAAGCCCAGGATGAAGTCATGCATTTGAGCGGCTGTGGCAACCTCAATCACCTGCTCTAGGGAGGCATCTGGCTTGGCATAGGCGATATTCTCGCGGAGGGTGCCAGAGAAAAGGGTCGTTTCCTGAAAAACGATGCCAATGCGCGATCGCAGGCTCTTGAGGGTGAAATCACGCACATCGTGTCCATCAATGCGGATTGCGCCTGCTGTCGCATCATAAAAACGTGGAATCAGGTTCATAATCGTACTTTTGCCAGAAGCCGTCATGCCCAGTACGGCAATCAGTTCATTCGGCCTGGTTTCGAAGGAAACGCCTTTGAGCGCTTCGGTAGTAGCGCCGGGATAGCGGAAGGACACGTTCTCAAAGGTGATTCTGCCACCGCAGGTTTCAAATGGCACAGCATTGGGTCGATCGCGAATCTCCACTTTTGCATCGACCACTTCATACACGCGCTCGGCGGAGGCGGCTGCCTGGGCGATCGCGGGTGCCGCAAAGCCAATCAGCAAAATCGGCTGCAAAATTAACAGCAGGTAAGAGTTAAACGCGACCAGTTGCCCGATCGAAAATCTGCCACCGATGACCTCTGCACCGCCATAGCCGAAGACTGCTAACGTCACCAGGTTGCTTAACAGGAAGATGAACGGAAACGTATTGCGGATGGCGCGAATTGTTTTCATGTTTGCCCGCACCAACGCATCATTCATCGCGGTGTAGCGGGTTGTTTCGGTAGACTCGCGCACAAAGGCTTTAACCACGCGAATGCCCAGCAGATTTTCTTGCAGGATGGCATTGAGGTCGCCCAACTGCTCTTGCACCTGGCGAAAGAGTGCGCCATTGCGGGTCAGAAAGTTTGCTAGCAGCCAGCCAGCCAGCGGTACAACGGTCAGCGTAATCAGTGCCAGTTTCCAGTTCATGACCAGCAAAATCACGGCGATCGCCACCAGCGTAACGACTGAGCTGATCACCTGCATCAAACTGGTGCTAAGGAAGGCGCGAATTTGCTCAATGTCGCTAGTGACGCGGGTCAGCAGTTGTGACGTTTGCGATTGGTCGTGATAGCTAAAGCTGAGATTCTGGATTTTACTGAAAATCTTGTTGCGTAAATCGTAGGCAACGCCCTGGGATGCAGCTTCTGCCCAATAGCTTTGCCCAAAGTTGAACACGCCACGGGCGATCGCCGCGACCACCATCCACCCAGCACTGTAGAGCACGATCGCTAAATTCTGTTTTGCAATGCCTTGATCAATGCCCCACCGAAAGAGTTGGGGGGTCACTGCACTCGCTACCGTCAGCAGTAAGAGACTAGCCAACGCACCCACTGCCATCCAAAGGTAAACGCGCAAACTCCCTAGTACGCGCCAAATGGGTCGCATGGATGATGCTTCCTGACGTTCTGCTTGCTGCACCAAAGGTGTTACCGCCTTGTCGCTATCGCTGACTCAATTCAGCAACTTTAATTCAGTGTTCACTGTGAAAAAAGCCGACCCATGCTTCGAGCTGCCTGTATAAATGTATGGGTCAAAGCTATAAATCTCTTTCCAACATAAAAGCCGCACAACCTTAATGTTGAACGGCTTTTATGCTATCGGAGCGGCGAGATTCGAACTCACGACCCCTACTACCCCAAAGTAGTGCGCTACCAAGCTGCGCTACGCCCCGATGCGCTTGCTCAGTATAGCATAACCCGTTAGTTAGTCTCTATCGCACTAAACGACTTCTTTCACGGCTGCTTGTGCCTCTCGACGTAGCCCAGCGGCAATGCGAAAGAGCTCTTGCCCAGTATGTAGGTAAGAGTCATCGTAGTTGAGTGTAAAGAACTCAAGCTGCTCAATGCCGTCGTCTACCTGGTTAAGGCAGTAATAGAGATGCGCTGCCACACCCGCTAGCGTTTTGGGATTGGGGAGAGACTTGAAGATGGTTTCAGCACGACTGAGGCGATCGCGGCAGTCCTCTAGATAAACCTGAAACTCTGCCATCAGCGCATCGTCAAACGGATCAGCAGCCAGATCGTCAATCTGCTCTTTCAACGGTTTAAGAATTTCCAGCACCAAACGATTCACAGGCGTGTAGACCTGTGTAAGCCACTGTTGCAGGTGCTCATCCGCCGTTTGCGCTGTCTGCTGCTGTTTGCGATGACGCGCCTGTGCCGCAGCCGTTCGTTGCTGCCGGTTACCCCGTCCGGCTGAAAAACCAGCGTCTTCTAGCTGCGTCAGGTATTGAAGCTGCTGATCGTAGGATTTGCGATTGTCAGGATCACCCAGCACTTCATAGGCAGCATTCACCCGTGCAATCTTTTCGTGGTTAGTGGTTTCGCGATTGCTGTCGGGGTGAAACTGTTTTGCCAAACGACGGTACGCTTGTTTAATCTCTGCCTGCGTTGCGGCTGGGGTAACGTTTAAAGTGCGATAGTGGTCAGACCTCATGCGCTTGCGTCAGCTTTACCCTCCTAGCATAGCTGGCAGGTTTGCATCAGAGTCTTGGAAGAGGGGTGTACTTAAATAGCGTTCGCCAAAACTGGGCTGAATCATGACAATGATTTTGCCTGCATACTCAGGGCGACGACCGACCTGGATGGCTGCATAGAGCGCAGCACCGCTCGAAATACCAGAGAGTAAGCCTTCTTCGCGCGCCAACCGTCGCCCGTAGGCGATCGCATCATCGTCAGAGACGGTGATCACCTCATCAATTAGGTTCACATTCAGCACAGGTGGCACAAAGCCAGCACCAATCCCTTGAATTTTGTGGGCACCGGGACGACCGCC
>DATNQS010000073.1:0-2737 GCA_036703925.1 Candidatus Sericytochromatia bacterium | reverse complement strand
TAATCTCTGCAAATGATGAAGCCAGCGCACTACGTGGCATCGAGCTAGGGGCAAATGATTTTATCCGCAAGCCGATCGACTTCAACGAGTTGCTTGCCAGAGTTCGCACTTACTTGCGCCTGACCCACAGCGTTGAGCCTGCTAAGGTTGGGCTTAATCCCGTTGAGCCTAATAACGCCGTACAACCGATCAAACAAGTTTCACACCTGGGGCAGACTCGGTAATTGTCTTGTCTCCCTTAACAAAGCAATAACGCTTGGTACTCTGCCTCCAAACCCTGGCATTCAGTAGACACAGCGCTTTCCACACTGTTTAGGCGAGATAGTTCCAGTTCGCGATCGATCTCCTGCGATTCTTTTTGCTTCAAAAGATTATCCAGTTCAGCCTTACGCGCCTGAATGTCGTCGTTGATCCGCTTAATGACCTCACGTTCATACGCATCGAAACACTCTTGGACAGCGCTATAGATCGGTTGCCATTGCGCTTGCACAACTTGAGGCAACTGCTTCACCAATTCGGTTTTGATGGCTTTGGCAAACTGTTTACGGGCATGATCGGCTTGCAGTGCGCCGACACCGAGACCAATGAGCACAAAGCCGATCGGACCCAGCATGGCACCAAAGACAGCAGACGCAACGATCGACACGCCTGCCGTTGTAAAGAAGTTCAGTAAGATACTTTTGAAGTCAAAGCCAGATGCCGCCAGTGCAGCACCCGCGAAGTTACCTGCTGCCAGCGAGAACAAACCCATTGCCCATTTTGCCCAACCAGGGCTATCGTCATCGGGCGCAGCCCCAAGGCGTGTCTCGATTTTTTGCCCCGTCAATTTCTCTGTGATTTGATCCGTCACTTCTACGTAAGACGAACCATACCGGGCAGCACTTTTAGATAATTGGGCAAACGCTTCGTTTAGCTCTTTTTCGGCAGTCAGCGTCCAGGCAAAGAATTTGTCGTTGACATACTGCTGAAAGCCCTGTTGCGCGGTAGCGGTGAACTGCTCTCGCTTGCTTTCGTTAAAGAAATCTAGAAACTGAAGCTCAGTTGGCTGGTAGCGCTGAAAGTCTTGCTCAAAGGTATTTTCCAGATTTAGAACGTAGGTTTTGAAGGAATCAGCGATCGCTCGTGCCTTCCGATCTCTCGTCGTCCGAATTTCATCTCGAAACTCATCCCGAATGTTGCTCAATTGACCGAACTGCGGCTCCACTGAGCAAATCCGCTGTTTGAGTGCCTCTACGTCTTGATCTAGTAGGGGAATGCGCCGTGCGATCGCCTCTTGCACTCGTGCAAAGGCCTGACGAGCCAGCGTACGCGCCTGACGGAATTCGGCGATCGCCCGTTCCTGCGTCAAAAACGTGTTTAGCGACCCCATAAATTCAGCAAATCCTGTTCCTTCAAGCGAAGCAGCAGGATCTTTGATCCGTCGCCGCAGTGCTTGAATGGCAGAGATTTCAAACACCCGTTCTTCGTAAATATCAGCACCATCCACCTGGCAATAATCAATAAGATTGGCGTGAAACACCTTTCGCAGCTTTGTTTCTGCCTCTGCCATTTCGTCTGCATCATCCGGATCAAGTAGCCCTTCTTTGACCTGATCCCAGGCGTTAATTAAGAAGAAAACGGACAGCCCTCGATCTTTAATGTAGTTTTCTAGATAGCGCCGTTCTGCCAGTGTGCAAGGTTGTGATGCCCGCAAGACAAACAAAATGGCGTGGCAGTTGTTGATATAGCCCAACGAAAGCTCATTCCGTGCTTCAGTATCGTTTAAGCCGGGGCTATCCACGATTTCCACTCCCTTCTCCAGAAGTGGCAGCGGATACTCTACAACCGCATGGCTGACATCAGGAAACGCCTGTTGTTGCTTTTGTTCCAGTTCTTTTGCTTCTTCTGGGGCGATCGTATATCGCTGCTTGAAGCGCTTGAAGTCGATCGGCTCTGGCAGCTTACCATCGTTAAAATGCACCGTCACCGTCTTCTCAGCACCGTACTTAAGAATCGTCAATAGTGCCGTGCAGGGATTCACATCACTGGGCAACAAGTTCTCACCGATTAGAGCGTTCAAAAACGTGCTTTTGCCCCGCTTCATATCCCCTAGCACCAGCAGCCGAAAGGCACCCTGCCGCAGATTTTTGCTGGCGATCGCCAGATCCTCAATCTCCCGCTCTAGCCCCAGCTTACCCGATGCCTTCTCGCTATCAGATTCAGCCTGGGCGAGTGTTTCAGCAACCTTACTAAGGTGAGCTGAGATCTGTCGTCGCGCTCTGACAACACGATCGAGGTCGTTGAGAAAGCCATCTGTTTCGATTTTGTAACTCATGGTGGGGGTGAGTGTGGAAAGGGGAAGCAAGGGGAAAGAGAAGCAATAAGGGCTGAGAGGAATAGCGTAGAGGAAGGCAGGAACATCGAGAGACGTTTGAGTTTTGTGCGGTGTTCTTACTCAGTTGGCTGAAAGGGCGTTTTGAATTTAGTCTTGCTCTCTATCCCCCTTGCCCCCTCTGCTACCCCTCGCCTTCTACCTTCTACCGCTTCCAACTCTTAGCGTTAGCCTTGCCCTTTCTTCGACCCATTCCTTGCAAAAAAGAGCTTGTAGGCAACCTACGCAATGCCCAGCACCATGACACAGCAGCAAGCTGTGTGGCAATTTTGATGACGACCGTTGTTACAACAACAATGCCAACGAAGATAGCCATATTCTTGGCTTTTTTAGCCCATTGCTGCATTGATCGCGTTGGCTCGTGAT
>DATNQS010000072.1:0-1765 GCA_036703925.1 Candidatus Sericytochromatia bacterium | reverse complement strand
TAAGAGACTGTTGAGAGTATTGAATGCACTGACAGCCGAGATGGCTGTTATCCAGGAAGCCTTAGTTATGCAAGTTGGTGAAACATTCCCGGTTGGAAATCGTGTCCGCGTGGTGGCATCAGTCGTTGTCTATCATCATCCGGAGCATCGCAATGAAGCGTTTGACTTAAAGGGGCAAGAAGGGGAAGTGCTTCAGGTGATTCGAGAACTGCACGGTAGACCTGTCAGTGCCAACTTGCCATACATCGTCAAGTTCGACAAAAAATTCCGCGCTCATTTTCATCAGAGTGAGCTAGAGCAGGTTTAACAGTTGTTCGTAGCTTCGGCTGTTGATGTTTGATAGTGACCTGAAAGCACAAAGTCACCTGTAAGAGATGTCGCAATAATGCTTCTTACAGGCTAAAGCAACATCTATGCAGCCTACGTCCGATCGCAGCGCTAGCGTTGCCGTCGATTAAACCAGCCAAAGAAATTGAAATCGCCCTGCATCTTTTGCAGTTCCGCCTGATTTGCTGCTGCTGTTCGGTAGTACCAATCGCAGTAGTCCTCGAATTCGGTGCGATACTCTACTTCGCGGTAAAAATCGCGGGTCAGCGCATAAGCAACGATCGCCTCTGAAACCGAAGGAGGGGCGATCGTAAACCAGCGAATATGCTTAAACATGGTTATTTGTAACAGTGGGAAATTGCTGTCTCTGGCTATTGCTTTAGTGGCACCTTAGATCAAAAACTGTAGTATCTTCAAAGTCACCAACTAAAGTGTAAACAAGGTAAAGGCTTTTCTCATCTACCGCAGATTGAGACCAATTGGCAAACTGTTTCAATTCGCTTGGGATAACGCCACCAATTTTGCCATTCTGTACAAATGCCACTTGTGCTTTGTCATTGTAGAAAGCCTGAATGCTGGCTCTTGTCCCTTGATAGCGTCTTAGCTCTCCCACAAAGTAAAAACAGTGCTGTCCGTTACCAGGGGAGCGAGTCACTCTGCTCTGAACCATGACTGATGACGTGTTAGTCGGATGTTCGGTCGCTCGAAGGTCATTTTCGTATTCGCTGAGTACACGGTTGTTAGCAAGATATGAATTAGCACTCATAACAATGAGCAAGAATAGAGTGCCACCAGCAGCTAAACAGATTGCTACTAAAGGAATGAATAAAAGACCATGGACTAAACACTTCCAAAATGTTTTTGATGCCATATGGCTTTGACGCTCAAGCGATTCAGTTCGTTTAGGTACAGCTCTCAGTTGAAAGCCATACCTAAGCAGTTTCTGCCCTATTAAACATTGTGCTCAAGCTTAAACATTACTGCTGGTGATGAGGACTTCGCCTTTCAGCATTCGTTGAGCCGCATCTAACAGCGCTTCTTCTAGATAGGGTTTGGTGAAGTAGCCGCTGGCTCCAAGCGAGACTGCCATTTGACGGTGACGATCGGCACCGCGAGAGGTCAGCATCGCGATCGGTAAGTGCGTCAGGTTAGGGTCTTTCTGGATACGGGAGAGCAGTTCCAGACCATCCATGCGAGGCATTTCGATGTCGCAGAACACAATATCGCATGGTAGCCCAGCGCGGAGTTTCTCCCATGCCTCTTGACCATCCCGTGCCTGCTCTACCCGATAACCAACTTTGTTGAAGGTCATGGATAGCAGTTCGCGTACTGTGATGGAGTCGTCCACAATAAGTACGGTTGGCTCGGTCTTGGCGAGCGGCGCTTCCTGGATCATGCTCACGCCGTCTTGTTCCCACAGCGAACCGCCCACATCCTT
>DATNQS010000071.1:0-4893 GCA_036703925.1 Candidatus Sericytochromatia bacterium | reverse complement strand
CAATGCTGGTTTGCCTGTTGGATTTGCAACGCACTACCTTGCATCAAGCGTTTACGCATCCAATCAAGCCGTTGTCGCTCTTGCTGAAGCTTGCGATCGAGCCGCAGTTTGGACAGGCGATCGCCGAGTCGTTGCTGTTGCTGTTGTGCCGCTTGCAGACGATCGGTAATGGTGTTTCTAAGCGCTACTACTCGCTCTTGGTGTGCTGTCTGAAGGTCGGACAATTGAGGTACAGCTTGCTCGGCAGCAGCAGTCGGCGTGTGGGCGCAAACATCGGCGGCTAGATCTGCCAATGTCTCATCACGCTGATGCCCGATCCCGGCTATGACAGGTATGGGGCACTCGGCGATCGCCCTGACTACACGCTCATCATTGAAGCACGCCATATCTTCGATCGCACCGCCGCCACGTGATAGAATTAGTACATCCGCTCTACCGTCTCGTCCAACGTGTCGAATGGCATTGCCGATCGAGACTGGAGCCTGATCACCTTGCACTAACGCTGGAGCAAATAACACGTGCAAACCCGGATACCGCCGCCGTAACGTCCGCTGAATATCGCCCCATGCTGCTGCCTGCGGTGATGTCACAACTGCGATCGTTTGGGGATGTACTGGCAACGGGCGTTTGCGTGCTGGATCAAAGAGCCCCTCTGCTTCCAGCCGCGATCGTAATTGGCGGTAGCGCAGTGCCCGCAGACCTTCGCCTGCTGGTAAAGCCTGCCAGACAATGAGTTGGTACTGTCCCCGTTGAGGATGCACATGGATTCGCCCTAGCACGATAAGCTGCTCTCCTTGCGCGGGCAGCGTCGTTAATCGCTCTAGTTGGCTGTTCCAAACCACACAACTAATGGCGGCTTTGGCATCAGGATCTTGCAGGGTAAAGAACAAGCCACTGCGATAGCGGGTGGCGCTAGAGACTTCCCCTGTAACCCAAACCTGTTGGAGGTGGTTGTCTTGCTCCAGTAATGCCTGGATGTAGGCAGTGATGCCTTCTACCGACAGCGCTGTATCTGGTACCAATAAATTAGGAAGATAGGAGGTCATTGTATGTAATTTGGAGGCGTGCTAGTGGCATTCATATAGTTCTACCCGCGTCTCGACTTGGCGGCTTGAGCAACGCAAGCACCATCGTAAAGGGGCGTGAAACGATCTTACTGAGCATTCACCTTTTTTAGATTAACCAAACTTGAAGCTCTGCGGTAGTACACTTGCCCTCTACTAATCGTCGTCTGTAAGCAGTTCACGGCTAACCACTTAGCATAAAATGCCTCTAAACCCCGATCGCGTCCTAGACTAGAGACTCTGCATCAGTCATGTTTTTTCAACCAATGGCTCGGTTGACAACTCGCTTAACCAAGCTGTCATAGCAATGCTCGCTTGCATAGGGTTGTCCTGAAGCACAAAAAGCCTTTCCCTCTACAGTTGGGTGTGTAGAATTGCAATTGCTAACTGCCATAGGGTTCGTTGTCTAAAGGCTTTGATTTCTCTCTCTCCGCTTTACTAAATCCGCACTGAGGCGCTCATGGCTACTAAAACTGATAACTCTGACAAGAACAAAGCCTTAAACCTCGTCCTAACTCAGATTGAGCGTAACTTTGGCAAGGGCAGCATTATGCGTTTGGGCGATGCGACCCGAATGCGAGTCGAAACGATCCCTACCGGAGCGCTAACGCTGGATCTAGCCCTTGGTGGCGGTCTTCCCAAAGGTCGGGTGATTGAAATTTATGGTCCCGAAAGTTCAAGCAAAACGACGCTAGCGCTTCATGCCCTTGCAGAAGTCCAGAAAGCAGGCGGGATCGCTGCCTTTGTTGATGCTGAACACGCTCTTGACCCGGTATATGCTAAAGCACTTGGAGTCGATATTGACAATCTACTCATCTCTCAGCCTGATACGGGTGAGGCAGCGCTCGAAATCGTTGATCAATTGGTGCGATCGTCGGCGATCGAAATCATTGTGATTGACTCCGTTGCAGCGTTAGTGCCCCGCGCTGAAATTGAAGGTGAGATGGGTGATTCTCACGTTGGTTTGCAAGCGCGCCTTATGAGCCAAGCCCTGCGAAAAATTGCGGGCAATATGGGCAAATCTGGCTGCACGGTCATCTTCATCAACCAACTGCGGCAAAAAATTGGTGTTACCTATGGCAGCCCCGAAACCACAACTGGTGGTCAAGCACTCAAGTTCTATGCCTCCGTCCGCCTGGATACCCGCCGGATTCAAACCCTTAAGAAAGGGACAGAAGAATTTGGCATTCGGGTCAAGGTGAAGGTTGCCAAAAACAAAGTTGCACCACCGTTCCGCATTGCTGAATTTGATGTGATTTTTGGTAAAGGCATCTCTACGATCGGCTGTCTCGTTGACCTTGCTGAAGAAACAGGCGTGCTGGTTCGTAAAGGAGCATGGTACAGCTATGGCGGCGAGAACATCAGCCAAGGTCGCGATAATGCCATCAAATATATGGAAGAAAAGCCTGAGGTTGCCCAAAAAGTTGAGGAAGAAGTGCGCCACAAGCTAGAAATTGGTGCCGTTGTCTCGGCGAACTCGGTCGCCCCGGCTGAGATGGGCGATGAAGATGATGAACTACCTGACGACGATGAATAAAGGCGGTCAATGACTTGCTAGTTGCGGCTATCTGGTGCAGGGCGGTGCATAAATCTGTCTAAAATGTCCGCCTGCTCGGTCATGCTAATAGGGTAAGGTAATGGCTCTGGCGGCAGAGCCTTACCAGATCCTGGCGATCGTAGGAAAATGGAGGTCTCTTTCCCATCAGCGGTCAGCGGTTTGTCCCACTCAGCAGAGGGAAAGGGCAACCCAGACTCTGTAACCGTTGCATCGTTCATGCTGCCGTTATAAGTGTGCCGAGCGTCATTCACCTGATTGATCAAGTTATCTGGCAGCGCCTCCGCTCTTTTAGGTGTATGGCAGATAAAGAACGTAAACGTTAGACTGCCCAGACGAATTTGATCGCCATCTTTGAGCAAGACGCAGTGCTGCACAGGTTCACCATTAACGAAGGTGCCGTTTGTACTTTTGAGGTCAATCAGGTAAAAGCCTTGATCTGCAATATGTTGAATTGCAGCGTGACGGCGAGACAGGCGCTTATCTTGGATCGATAATGCCATTTTGCGATCGCGCCCAATCACCCAAATGCTTTGAGGTTGCAGCACCGATTGCGTCTTGCCGTTAAGTAAATTTGTGACGATGCGAACCTGCTGCTCCTGTACAACACCCTGCACATACTGCAAGGCAGTGTGCTTCCGTGACTTTGTGCCAGTATTCTCTAAATCGAGGATGTCATCCAGCAAGCTACGATGATGCTCATAAAGCTTCAAAAAGACGCGGTATAACCCCAAGCGCTGCTCCAGCTCGGCATTGCCAGAAGCATTTAGCACTTGTGAAGAGTATTCAGCCAATGATTGTGAATCGAGCATAGCTAACCCCAAATGTAAGCAGTGTGAGACCGAAGTACTTTTCTCTCACAATTTAAGACGGTCGCTGGAACGTGCAGCACTAGACAGATGGATAGCATCATTAGTAAAGCGTCTTTTTCGACTGAGAGCATTGCTCCCGCATCTTCTTTCATCCTAGTGTCCAAAGCGGTTGGGTAACTATTGCATTATTGGTAGGCACTTTGGTGTAGATACTCTATGCGAGAGTCCGCGTTAGCGTTCTAACGATAAAGGCAAGCTCTGGCATAGCGCTGCCAGAGGCTAACCCCCGTTTCTACCTTAGAGTGCCCATCTTTAAGACATAACCGCATGATCACTGGATTACTGCCATACTCTTCTACTGCTCTACGTGTGTGCTGTCTTGCTCCTACCTCTTAAGCATGAAAAATGCAAAACCTTAGCAGGATTTAAGCCATCAATTGCGTTTGAAAAGTCTTCTTTTCTGGCTCAGGCAGCGGATCTTGGCTTTAGGACTAGGGTGCTGTGAGGTTTAGTGCATCCAAATTGATAACCGCTATATTTAAGAGAGTGATGGCAGTCTCTATCAGCACTTGAACGATCTTAGCTTGACTGTAGTGGTGGTCTTTAAAGTCATTATTACAGCTTAGTAGGGTTGGTGTTTGCTTTGGTGTGCAACTGCCAGACTTAGGGTTTTGGTGCATTGACGAAGTTTGCTGGATGAGCACGTTAGCTTTCACGGGGCGTGAAGGTTTAAATGCTTAGTTTGTTACGTGAAATCAGCGCATCTACTGGAAATTACGTTGCTTTCTGTAATTGCTCTTGTCGTACGTTCTGTCTTTGAACTAGGGGCAGCGATCGCTTTTTTAGCTATCGCAACGGCAGAGATTTTTTGGTGCTTACCATGTTGTTTATTTCACCAGAGAACGATAGCGCCTCTGCGTCCATTGAACGGTCTCAAGAGCCGCCTGTACCCACAGGCTATCAAAGCAGCTTGGAGCATGATCCAGCCTCACCGATAGCTTCAACGGCAACGATTGCCGCAAAGTTTTTAGCGGGCGATCGTTATGAAATGCCAGCCAGCCGATCAGTTGGGCAGCCTTCGTCCTTGGCGCAGTCACCCCACCATCCAAGTGCCTCACTGAGAACGACGAGCCTGCCAGAAACAGATCTGGATGGACTTCACGCTTTACGGCGGGTTGCAAAACTGCGAACAATGCGGCAACCACAACCGCATAAGTGGAGCAGGGTTGCCTTAACCATGTTGCCTGACAGCATGAGGGGTAGTGATTCGTTAGACAGCTATGCGGCACCGCTGTCACCGCTTAGAGAGCGAGACATTTCAGCGCTGGCTGCGCTGTTTCAGCGGGATGATATGTTTGCGATCGAAGCCGATGTGAAACATAAGCTACTGTCGTTATTACCAGAACCCTGTTGGGATGATGATACCTTTGCTTTTTTAGGTAGTAGTTTTTCGTAAAAGATG
>DATNQS010000070.1:0-2656 GCA_036703925.1 Candidatus Sericytochromatia bacterium | reverse complement strand
CAGGCAACTCCACCATCCAACGATCAGGTTGCCTCTGAGCCAGCGATCGCCGCTCGATCGCCGCTGGTGCCCTTAACTCTGGGTGGAAGCAAGCAACCGTTCTTCTGTGTGCATCCCATGTTTGGAGTTGTGTTTCCCTACCTGGAACTGGCGCAGCAGCTAGGCAGCGATCGTAGTTTTTATGGGCTTCAACCGCTGGGATTGGATGGCAAACATGCGCCCCTCACCGAGATTGAAGCGATCGCCGCTTACTACATTCAAGCCATGCAAACCCTTCAGCCACACGGTCCCTATTTTCTAGGCGGATGGTCGTTTGGTGGGTTGGTTGCCTTCGAGATGGCGCAACAGCTTACTCAGGCAGGGCAGCAAGTGGGTCTCCTGGCAATGCTTGATACGCCTGCACCGGCCAGCCACCAACCGTCTTTGGGTCAAAGCCTCAAGTTTCTTCTAGGAACGGCTCTCTGGTCTACACTACCGTTTTTGCTGGACTATGGCGCGATCGCGGCAAATCGATTGCGCTCTTTGACCTGGGTGTCTCGCTGGCAATGGTCTACGCTGATCCGTCAGTTGCCTGAAGCATCCCGACTACAGCTTTTAGATGAATCGGCGATCGCACCTCTGCTGCGTATTGTTTATGCCAACGCTCAAGCAGCGTACCGCTATGTGCCGCAGCCTTACCCCGATCGCATCACGCTATTTAAAGCTATTGAACAAGCAGATGCTTTTGGGCAGGACTCAACTCTGGGTTGGAGCACTTTAACGAAGGATGTGCAACTGCATCCGGTACCGGGCAACCATCTCTCTTTGCTGAAACAACCGCATGTACAAACCCTGGCGCAGCAGCTTCGACCTTATCTGGCTTAAACGCTGCTTTTTCTAACTTCAGAGGGTTCTCCAGGTTCAAGCATCCCCTTAAACTCAATGCACCTTAATCCTTTGCTACGGACGTTTGACTTGCCATGTTCATGCCCTTCGGTTTTCTGTTGCAGTGGCTGACCAATTTATTTACCGTTGCTATTCTTGGCGGTGGCGCTTACGTTCTTTACGAATGGTATGAAGGCGACCTAGTGAGCGATCGCTGGTTATATCTAGGGGTGGGGCTGCTGCTGTGGTCATTTTTGGGCTTTCTGCCCATTTTGCTGCTGCGTCGTCCCGGCAACGATGAACCGAGAGTAATCCGTAGCAACCGAACTGAACGTCTAGTCCGACCCGATGGCAGCGAAATTCACGTCGAAATCTATGGTCCCGATCGTGCTCCCACCCTTATCCTGACGCATGGTTGGGGACCTGATAGCACTGTCTGGTATTACCCTAAGCAGCAACTCACCGAGCACTTTCGCATCATTGTTTGGGATCTACCCGGTTTAGGTAAGTCCAAAAAGCCAAAAAATCGAGACTATTCTCTAGAAAAATTTGCGTGTGATCTGGAAGCCGTCTTAACGCTGGCAGGCGATCAACCCGTCATTTTGTTGGGGCATAGCATCGGTGCAATGATCCTACTGACCTTCTGCCGCTTGTTTCCACAACATCTGGGGCAACGAGTGGCTGGCTTGATTCTGGTCGATGGCACGTATATCAATCCGCTAAAAACCACCATTCTCAGTAAGCTGTTACTGGCATTGCAGAAGCCATTGCTAGAACCATTGCTTTACCTGACGATCGCGATCGCTCCTTTACTCTGGCTCATCAGTTGGCTCAGTTATTTCAATGGCACAACGCTGTTAACAACAGAAATTTCTGGCTTCACGGGCAAAGAAACACGGGGACAGCTTAATTTCTCTAGCTTGATTGGCATTAAGGCATCACCGGGAGTCCTGGCGCGAGGCGTATTGGCAATGTTCAAGTTTGACGAAACAGCAACCTTACCAAAAATCTCTGTTCCGACGCTGGTGATCGTTGGTAAATCTGACATTGCCACCCGACCCTTTGCCAGCAAACGCATCAGTACAGACGTGCCCCAAGGAGAACTAACCGTCCTGGCTCCGGGCGGGCACATGGTACTGATGGAACGCAACCAACAATTTGCCGAAGTCGTTCAAACCTTTAGTAAGACCTGCTTGGGTTTAACGAGTTGAGCCTATCAGAAGAAATTCCAAGCGCTTTACAGCCGTCTCCCATTAATCAGTCACACTCTTTCACACCGTTACTCTTTCGCTCATTAACAAGAAACTACGGCTTAACGATCGAAGCATCACTGTCCTGCTCAATCCTCTGACTCTCCATCATCTGAAAGAAGTGCCCAATGAGGTAAAGTGACCCGCACAAGACGGTAAGAGGCGTGTCTGTTTGGGGCTGTTTTGTTGCCCCTGCCTGGTACGGCAAATCGTTGCCAGTTGCCGCTTCTAATGCAGACAATACATCAGCGTAGGTTTGACACGTTGCCAGGTTGGGGCAGCTTTCCTGCGCTAAGGCAGCTAGCGCTTCGGGGTCGGCAGTGCTGTGGTCGGGAACGGGCACCAGATAAAGTCGATCGCCCCTTCGCAAGAGTGCCTGAAAGACCTCAGCATGATCCTTAGTGGAGAGCATTCCCATCACCCAGTGAATTGATGTGCTGCAATTCCTGTTGATCGCGGGGCTATCCACAAACTGGCGCAAAACTTCAGCACTGGCGGGATTGTGGGCACCGTCGATGAGAATGGTGTGCCCCTGCCAAGTG
>DATNQS010000069.1:0-10710 GCA_036703925.1 Candidatus Sericytochromatia bacterium | reverse complement strand
CGCTTTCGCTTTAGAGTTCTTCGTCACAGCAATTACTAGAGGTTACTTAGGATGTCAGCTTCGTCACTAAAAAAGCTTGTGTTACCTGCCACTTTACTCGCTGGTACAGTGTTTTCTTTGCTTACGGTGCCCCTAGCAGTCTTTGGCTCAGAACCAATCGATATTCATCTTAATCAAGAGCCGATTTTCTCTGGAAAGGTTAAGGATTTTGCCGCGCCCTATGTTGGCGGCGTCGGTATCCTGAGCGTTGGCATGGGTGTCGCTGGCATTGCGATCGCAGGCTGGAAACAGTCTTCTCGCAAATCTGGACAAGTAGAAACGAAGTGTTCCACTTTGCAACAAAAGCTAGCCGAAAAAGAGTTGCAGTTAGAGACAGTCATGCTGTCAGGAAACCGCCTGGAAGCGTCTGGATTAAACTTCTTTCTTCAAGACGAAACGTTAACAGAAAGCGAACAGAGAGCGGCAGAACCAGAGTTTAAGTCAGTCGGTCAAACCAAAACGCCTGTTGACTCTAGGGTGGCATCAACACAGTTCACTCAACCTGCTTTTAAGGCAGAACCAGAGCAAGCTGCGGTGCAATCAGTTGTCTCATCTCTAGCCGCTGCTCAGGCATTTTTAAGCTTTACCCGTTCTAACGGTTCCCCACAGGCTGGGTACGACAGTCCGGCGATCGCACCAGTAGCATCAGCGGCTTCTCTTAGCTTGGAAGAACTGCAAGAGCAGCTCAAGCAGATCATGACTCAAGTAGAAACCTTACGTGGTTCGATCGAGACTGCACCGCAACCAGTGCTCAAGGAGACGCATCAGGCAGCCTACACCATCCATGCTCTAGAACCGCTTTCTCATCGTCCTATGGCACAAGCGCAATGGATCATCCAACCGTTGGCATCCTAGAGTATGGCAACCCATTATCTGGCAAAGCGCTGGCTGCTTATAGTAGACGGCGATCTCTTGCTAGCTAACGAAAACACTGCAACGGTGATAGGGGAGCGATCGTTTATTTTGCTTTTGAGCTTGGCATGACGGCAGGCAAGCTTGCATCTACCTTGTCTGCCCATCTGCCGTCTTAAGTCGCGTCATTGACGTACAACAGGAAGGGCCGTTTTGCCGGTTGGTAAGGTTACCGCCAGCGTTTGTTGTGCTTGTAAATACCACTGCCCATCGGGTGTAAAGCGAACATTCGCACCTTCCAATTTCTTACCCTCGCTTTGTAGTTGCTGTTGCAGTGCTGTTGCCTGATTGACAGGATCAATAACAGCGATAAAGGCAACCTCTATGCTAGGGTTAAGACGGCTCAGTTGGGCGGTGCTCAGTTGCCATGCTTCCCGATATTGACCGTCGGGAGCAACCTGCCAGAGCTTGAGAGTAGCTTGCCATTTGCCCTGGGAAGCTTTTGTAGACTGACGATCGAGAATAGCATAGTTAGACGCTTCGCGAGTGCTGACAACCTGAGTTGGTGGAGTCAGCGAACGAATGCCTTGAACAATAATCTGGCTTTCATCGGGTAGGTTTGTGCTACCTGAAACGGTGTAAACACCAGGACGGTTCGTGGGTTCAACGTTCACGCTAAGTTCAACCTGGGTTGATTGTGGTTTAGTGCAACCAACGGCAAGCAATAGTAGGGCTGTGCTGCCTGCTTTGGCACAACCCCGGAAGATATAACGACCATGCCGCGACTTTGGCATTAGGGAATGAGGCAGTTGGAGGCTAAGCATATTGTCCTCAAGCTTTATAAATACTGTCTTTGCAGCTTAATGTGCTTTTCTTAAAAAAATCCAGTTCTTTCTTGACTACTCCGGAGCTTACGTAATAGAACTTTTACACGTTGTCGAACACACCAACACACGAGCTTGGCGTTAGCTTCATCTCATCAAGTTGAAACTATGAATTGTCTTGATATTTTCAGCAATGATCTAGGCATTCTTGCGGGCTAGCGTTTAGACTTAGGCGAATCTTTCGATATTAGAAAGAGAAATTCAGATTGCATCTACAGCTAACGGCTAACCGCTTCAAGACGAGAGTAAATCTAACGTTTATTAATTGTGGTGTGAACCGAATGACTCCTGAGCGTTCAAAGTCTAGTGTTTCCACGCTTCTTCCATTCTGGAAATTTGGTCTCGCTGGCTCGTTATCGCTGTCTGCCTTTCTAGTGGTCGGGGTGGCACAAGCCAAGCCTGTACCCAATCATGCACCCGATCATGCGGTGCAGCCGGAACAGCTCATGGCTGAGGAGCAAGACAGACTGACTCATATCCAAGTCGGTAGCCAAGAGGTGCAACCCCCACTGACGGCGATCGCAGCAACATCAAGCGTGTCGCCATCAAGCGCATCACCGGCACTCCTGCTACCGCAGTTGAAGCCAGCAGTGGAAGCGTCGCCAGTTCGCTACGCCAGCGAGGACGAATTGATTCAACAAGTAACTGGAAAAGCAACGGTGCCCAGTGTAAAGCCAGCAGAGACAAAGCTGCCCGCTTTTGCGCCACCACGCTCTACAGCAGCGCGATCGGTTCCCCCTGTAGCAAGCAGCGCAAGCAAACCCGCCCCGAAGACACCGATTCTAGTTACGGCTGGCACCAATTCTGATTTAGGACTCAGGCTTTTTGCACCCACGTCCACAAACGCTTGCGGTACAAATTGCGATACGTCTTTGCTGCCAGTGCCATCGTCTCCCCAGTTACGATCGCCATCCTTAGCGCAGTCAACCCCACCACCGCCTTACCTGACGCTGCCTGTACCTGTGCCAGATGGCTCACAATCACCGGGATTAATGCAGCCAGGAGTAACACAGCCAGGAGTAACGCAACCGGGATTCACACAGCCAGGATTAGCGCAACCGGGATTTACACAACCAGCAACTAGCAGCCCTGCTAGCATTCAACCACCCGGTTTGAGAACACAGTCTGAGACAGTGCCTGCACCCCGTCGCACATTGTTACGCACAACAGCGCTGAGTGATCCGTCAATCAGGTTACAAGGCGTTTATTTGTATCAAGGCGATGAAGGATCAGCACGGGCACGGCTGTCCATTTCGTATCCCTTAACGCCAAACTTCCTTTTTGGCGCAACGTTTGATTTGACAGATGGCAATGCGTTTGCCGATTCTCGGACGCAGGGCTTTAGCGTGAACGAGCTGTATTTTGCGGCATCGCTGCCACAGTTGCCAAACCTTCGTTTTGTGGTCGGGCAGCTCGATTTAACGTCCTATTTCGATCGCAACAGTTTCGCTAAAGATGGCGCGACGCATTTCTTTAACACGGTGTTTCAGACCAATCCGGCGCTGAGTGCAACAGGAATTTCGTCTCGTCCAGCCGCACTGGTGAATTGGACACTGACCGACAACATTGAAGCGAAAGCAGCGGTGTTCTCGTCCTCACGAGATTTAAGCGATTTTAGCCTGGATGGGTTTGCTGGCGAAGTGGGCATCCGCTACGGCAATGCGATCATTCGGGCGACCTATGCGAGCGCTCGTGATGCAGGGAGCCGCGACGGCTTTCAGGAGATTTTTCAGGTCGATCGCGGCAATGGCGTAACGGGACCACTGGCAGGCGATCGCGAAGAATCCTACGGCTTAAACGGTGAGCTCTTTATACCAAGTTTGAAGATGGGCATTTTTGCGCGGTACGGACGATACACCAACGCTGCCATCAGCCGTAGTGCCGAAACCTATAACCTTGGGGTCAGCTTTTTAGACCTCTTTGCACCGGACGATCGTCTGGGGCTGGCCTACGGTCGCGGGTTGTCCAACGGGGCATTGCGACAGCAATTGGATGGCAAAGATCCTGATGTGCTGGAGCTATTCTACGATTTTCGCTTCTTGCCTAATCTACGACTTGGCTTTTCGATTCAAGAGCGCAACCAATTTTCAGAAACGGTTGCGGGTGTTCGGATCAAAACCGAGTTTGATGTCACGCCTAGAGGCAGGGGGGTGCAGTGAAAACACCTTTAATCAACGCTCTTTGTTTGGGGCTCTTACTGGCAGGCACTCCTTTACTCCAGCCAACGGGGCTACCGATCGCTCAGGCCCAGCAGACAGTACCAACGCTCGTGCGGCAGGGCTTTACGCAGTTGGGGCAGGGGCTGGTGAACGATGCGATCGCCACCTTTCGAGGCGCAGTGCGGCAATATCCCAACTCAGTTGAAGCAAAGCTAGGGTTGGCGATCGCTTACCGCCGTGCAGGGCGAGATGCCGATGCCTGGCAGACCTATCAACAAGTGCTTGCGCAAGCACCGAACAACCAACTGGCGCTTAAAACCGTTGGTATTCTCGGCGGCTTTCGTCCTGAGTGGCAGCAACAAGGGATTGAGGCACTAACAACGCTACTCACCCTCACGCCTAATGATACGGATGCTCTCGCTCAACGGGCATTGCTCTATGGCTATCAGGGTCGCTTTGCAGAGTCACTGACCGACTATCAGCGCGTACTCCAGCAAAACCCGTCACCTGAAGTAGTGCTAGGAGCTGCTCAGATCTATACCTACAGCGGCAATTACGCTCAAGGACTGGAACTATTTAATCGCTATCAAACGACAGGAAAGCCCATTACGGGCAGAGCAGTCATCGCTTATGCTCGTGCGTTACGAGGCACGGGCAATGCTGCACAAGCCATTGCTATCCTCCAGGCACAGTTGCCACCACAGTTGAATGCAACAGCGATTCAAGTGCGATCGGAGCTTTCTCAGGCATACCTAGCTAACGGACAGCCGACTGAAGCACTGGCGATTCTCGATCCTCTCCGTGGTCGCATGGATTCCCGGTTAGCGCTGGCACGCGCATTGAATGAAATTGGTCAGCGCCAGAACCAGCCACCATTGCTCAATGAAGCAGCGGAACTCTATCGTCAGGTGGTGACTGCAACGCCCAACCCTTCACCGCTCTTAGTGCGCGAAGTGGCAGATGTGCTGAGCGGTATTCCCTCCCAACGTCAGGGGGCACTCCAGCTTTATACCCAACTGGCGCAGCAGCAGCCGAACGATCGCGTCCTGGCGTTACAAAAACTGACCCTGGAAAATCAGCTCGGTTTACTCTCCAGAGCCGATTTGCGGGTACAACTGCGATCGCTCCTGCAACCGTTGCCCACTGATCCGGCAGAACAACGGGCGATCGCACAAGCCTTGACCCGCATTGATCCTGATCCAGAGCTGCTCCCCGTTTACCAAAGCCTGCTGCAAGCCAATGTCAATGAACCGTTCCTTAACTTTCGGCTAGCACAACTGCTGATCGAGCAAAATGATCTGGCAGGCGCCAAAGCAGCACTGGCAACCTATCAGACGACAACGATCGGCGCGAATGATCAGGCACCCCAACTGCTGCTGGCAGAAATCGATCGTCGTCAGGGCAATCTTGAAGCTGCTGCCCAGCGCTATCAAGCCATCACTACGAACCAAACTGCCGATCTTGATGTGCAGTCTGCGGCATTACGAGGGCTAGCGGGCATCCGTTTAGCGCAAGGTCGTCCTGGTGATGCGCTGACCCTCTACGACCAGCTTTTGGCAAGAAATCCCCAGGATTTACAGGTGCAGCTAGGGCGTACCAGCGTTGCCTATCAAGCGGGTCGAGTCTCTGAGGCCGAAGCAGAAGCGGTGCTGAATGCCTGGTTGCAGGCACGATCGCCCAGCGATGCTCCACCAGAACTCTATAGCCTCGTAGGTGCGTTACCCCCATCGCCACGGCGAGAAGCGCTGTACACACGGCTTATTGAAGCGGATTCCAGCAACGTGCAGGTACAGGTGCGGTTGGTGCAGTTGCTTGCCCAACGTGATCCGTACCGGGCACAGGCTCAGGTCAACCAACTGCTTGCCCGTGTGCGATCGACGGCACCGAGCGATCGCGACAACGTGAATCTGTACTTCTTGCAAGGACAGCTCGCTCAGGCGCTTGGCAAGCTAGACCAGGCAGGTGCGGCGTATCAGGCAGTGCTGGCACAACAACCAGAGAATGCGGATGCGCTGTCGGCACTGGGCGGTATTCGCTTTCAGCAGCGTCGTTTTGATTCTGCGACCAGCCTTTATGCTCAGGTGCTGACCTTTCGACCGGATGATCTGGATGCCCGCAAGTCTCTAGCAGAGCTGGCCGCCGCGCAGGGCAACACGCTCGACGCGCTGCAACAGTTTGAACAGCTTCAGCTTCAACAGACCGCAAATGGTAGCACAGACCCCAGTCTGCCGCGTCGGGCGCAGCAAATTCAGGAAAACTTTCTCAATCAGCGAGGCTTTCAACCGTCGTGGGAGCGCTATTAGCCCTCGGCCAGCATCCAATCTGGTCGCACAGGAGTTGGATTTAGTGATGAGACGATGCAGCCTTCTAACGCCCTTCTCCTTAGGGAAAAAGGCTGGGAATGAGGGACATCATCCCTGCAAACAGCAACCCATCGTTTTTGCCAAAGGTTTCAATCATCATGCGCCTGACGTTCTCTATACCACTGCTTGTTTTTGCGCTGATGCTCCCGACGGGGATGAGTGGTTGCCATTATAATGCTCCCCAAACACAGACTCAAACGGTGCCGTCACCCATCAATTCAACCATGTCGATCGCCGCTAGCCCGATCGTCCAAAGCTCAAACGCGCCAACGCCAACTGTTGATTCAACCCTGCTCCAACAAAGCTGGGCAGCATATCGTCAGCGCTTTATTCAGGCAGATGGGCGGGTGATTGACTGGGAGGCAGACGCTCGCTCTACATCCGAAGGGCAGGCATATGCCATGCTGCGATCGGTCATGATTGATGATCCTCAAACCTTTGAGCGCACGCTCACCTGGGCAGAAACAAATCTGCGACGGAGTGCGCCATCAGACACCCTATGGGCATGGAAGTGGGGGCAGGATGCCCAGAAAAAATGGGGCATTATCGATCGCAATTTCGCCAGCGATGCCGATGTCGATGCGATTACCGCACTCATTTTGGCAAGCCGCCGCTGGAACCGTCCAGACTATCTCAAGCTGGCACAGACCAAGCTACGGGATTTATGGGCACTGTCTGTCGCCCCCATCGGCAAGCAGCGCTACCTCCTACCGGGACCGAGGAAGGCATTTCAGCAGCCACAAAAGCTTGTGCTCAATCCATCCTATTTTGCGCCCTATGCTTTTCGGCTGTTTGCTCAGGTCGATCGCGCTCACGACTGGCTCAGTCTAGTAGACAGCAGCTATCAGGTCTTGGAACAGTCCGCCGCCCTCTCGGCTGTGTCGTTGCCCAGCGACTGGCTTGTCCTTGACACAGAGACAGGGCAGTTTCAGGCGGTGATAAACGCAGAACCCATCGTCAGCCGCTATGGGTTTGATGCCTATCGCGTCTGGTGGCGGCTTGCTCTAGATGCAGCCTGGTTTGACGAACCGAGAGCCAAACGCTATTTGCAACAGCACCTGGGAGCGTTGCAGCAACAGTGGCAATCGCAGCAAACGATCCCGGCGCAGTTCGACCTGCGAGGCAAACCCACTGTCACCTACGAAGCCACGTCACAGTATGGCGCGCTTTATGCCGCGTTTCGCCTCATTGACCCCCAAACGGCTGAGGCACTCTATCAGCAAAAAATCCTGCCCCAGTATCGTCAGGGCCTTTGGGATCACGAGTCTGCTTACTACACCCAAAACATAGTATGGCTGGGGCTGCTGCCTTCTACAGCCGTTTCAGCTTCACTTCTGCAACCTGCCAACGTTACCCAACATCCCCACCCATGAGACGCTTTTCTAATCGGCTTCGAGATCGATCGCGACTGCCCGGTCAACGACTAAAACCAATGACTCTAGGCTGGCTGTTGCTGCTCTGCTGTAGCGTTTTCGTCAGCGGTGGCATCCCCTTACTGTATGGACATTCGCTGCACGCGCAATGGAGTGGCACGGCAGTTGCTCAGTCTACGGTCAAGAAGCAGGAAGATCAGGTCATTCGAGATTTCACGTTACCCGCTGCACCCAGGGAAGCGCCAGTGTATCGTCCTGCCCCGCCGCCTGCCCCTGAGCCTGAACCAGTGGAAGCAGCGCCAGCACCAGCGTCTACGACAACTGAACCTGCGCCAGCCGCCACAGCACCAGCAGCGCCAGCAAAAGCAGCGGCAACGCCAAGCAGTACGCCGACTAGCTCACCGTCTACCAGCCAATACATTTTAGAATTCAACCGCAGCCCGATCGTGGGCAATCGTCTACGGCTACAGGGAATCTACGCTGAAACACAACTACCGTTTACCCGTCCGCACGCCTGGAGTCTGAAATCTGCCAAAGCGCTGGTTCGCTTTCAACATTCGCCAGCACTGCTTGCTAATCGGTCTAACCTGACGGTGCGGGTAAATGGCACTAGCGTCGGCAGCACACCGCTCAATCGCAAACAGTCTCAAATTGGTCAGTTGTTGGTAGATATTCCGCCGAACCTGATTCAAGATACCAATTCTATTGCGATCGTCGCGCAGCAAAACACTGACCCCAAGTGCTCTAACCCAGCCGATCCAACCCTCTGGACAGAAGTACTGCCCGACTCCAAACTGCTGTTTAACTACCAGCCTCAACCAGTACCTCTGGATCTAAGCCGTTTTCCCTATCCCTTTTTCGATAGTCTGAGCCTGGATGCTAGCCAGCTCGCCTATGTGCGTCCTACCACAGTAAATGAAGCCTGGTTAACCGCAGCAGGACGGTTTCAAGCGGCAATGGGACGGCTAGCAGATTTTCGTCCTCTAGAAACGCGCTTTGTGAAGGGCGTAGAGTCGTTGCAATGGAACGATCGCCTGATCATCCTGGGCACTCCCGCCGAGCAGCCACTGCTGAAATCGCTCAAGCTGCCGTTTACAGTGTCTGGTAACCAGCTAGTTGACGGATCAAAAAATGCGCTACCGGATGATGTCGGTGTGCTAATGCTGGCAGCCACCCCCAAAGGCGGCAACCCAGTCCTGGTCATTACAGGCAATGGGGCAGAAGGTGTCGCCAAAGCAGCACAGTTTCTTGTACAACCCAAAAATCGTCGCCTGGGAGCCGGACAGGCAGTGCTAGTCGATACGCTAGACGATGTACCTACACCACCCGCCCGTCAATGGCAACGGGGGCTACCGGATGCCAATGCCTTTAAGCTGAGTGATCTGCAAGGAGCCGATCAAGAACTGCTAAAGGATACGACGGTACGAGGTTCGTCAGCACCGCCAATTGAATTCAACTTTCGCGCACTCCCGGATGACCAGTTCACGCGGGGTAGTGCCATGAACCTGGTCTACAGCTATGGCCCACAGGTGAATCCGAGAACCTCTGCGGTCGAAGTGTTGCTGGATGGTGTGGTGATTGGCGGTAAACGTTTGACCGCAGAAGATGGTGCAACCAAAGACTCGCTGAACGTGAATCTGCCCGAAAATCTGATCACGCCAACGTCCAAACTTGCGATCGCCTTCCGCCTCAACTCACGTGAAGCAGGGCAGTGCGGCATCGTCACCGACCAACAGCTTTGGGGCACCGTTCATGCCGACGACACACGCTTTAAGCTGAAGCGCAACAATGCTGTGCAGCTACCTGACCTGAAGTTGCTACAAGTGGGCTATCCGTTTACGGCACCGCAAGATTTGTCTAGTACAGCGATCGTCGTACCCGACTCACCTTCCGAAACCGAACTGCTGACGATGCTTGCCTTTAGCGAACGACTGGGGCGACTAAGCCAAGCCGATTCGGTCAAGCTCAACGTTTACACGGCAGGCACCCTGCCAGATGACGTGCGGAAAGAAAGCAATCTGGTGGGTGTAGGCACCCGCGATAAGTTTCCCTTAATCGAAGCGTTTGATTCTAAACAAGGGTTTGCCCTGGGTGGTCTGTTCTCTCGCCTGTGGAACCAGCAAAAAATTCAAACGTTGCCGGACAAAGATGGGGTGATTAAAGCAATGATGTCGCCCTGGAACGGCAATCGCACCCTGCTTGCTCTCAGCGGACAGCAGGCAAGCGGTCTAACCACCGTGAAGGACGTGTTGAACAAAGATCCCTGGTTTTTCCAAATCCAAAAAGACACGGTGTTGATTAGCGCTAACCCTCAAACGACCTCGGCCTTTGATCCTGCTGCCTACCAGCTTGAGTTTTTGCAGCAAGAATCTCAGCGTCGCCTTGCAAAGTCCAATCCGCTCACCACCGCGTCTAGCTTCTTGCAAGACAACTGGTTTTTGCTGCCAACGGGCATCGTGATGGTTTGTCTGCTGCTCTATGGCATTGCTCAACTGTATATTAAGCGTCTTGAGGGAGTGAAAAAATGACCAATCCAGCGTCTGGAATGCCGTCTAAGCGTCGCGGTAAAGCAGAACGATTCACTCTCTGGCTGACCGAACGGCTACCGACGGCGTTCGATCGCGGCCTTCGATCGCTCCCTAATGTGCAGCTCCTCTGGCTGGGTGTAGTGGTAGTAGTGCTGTCTGTACCACTGATCGTTACGCCACTGACTATCTGGCAACAAACGATCGTGGCGTTGCTGCTGATCCTGATTGGTTGGGGCATCGTGCAGGTTGAGCAGCGCTACGGCGATCGCCATACCAGCGAGTATCTGCACTTGTTCATGGTCTGGTTTAGCCTGATCACCACTTTTCGCTACCTCTATTACCGTGTGAGCTACACGCTCAACCTGGATGGGTGGCTCAACGGCACCTTTAGTCTCTTGCTGCTGGCAGCAGAACTGTACGCCATTTTGACCCTGGTGCTGGCGTTCTTCCAGACACTTAAGTTAAAGGATCGCCAATCGCCTGATCTCACAGCCATTCCAGAGGCAGAGTGG
>DATNQS010000068.1:0-3396 GCA_036703925.1 Candidatus Sericytochromatia bacterium | reverse complement strand
CACTACAAACGCCTTCTGGTAACGACCAGCGTGCAGTGCCAGTGCGATGGTTGTTGAACTGTCCACAGTAAGCAGGTTTGGTTGCCCCTTTGGCGACTGCCCAAAGACGATAGGCTTGACCAACTGGCAAGGTGGGCAGATTCTGCACCAGTACGATAGCAGTCTGATCCCCAGGGCTAACAACCAGGCTACCGGAGGCTTGCGCGGCGTTTTCAGTGCCCTTGAGCGAGTAGATCACGCTGTCGGGTTGCTGAAGTGTGGCAACGATCGCCTGATCAGTCTGAAGCGTTTGGCGAAGACGGAAGTTGTCTGCCAAAAGTGCGATCGCGGCTAGAGCGGCGATCGCACCAGCCGTCTGGAACCAAATTACAGTACGACGGTAGCTGCGAACTCTCACAGGTGCGGGGACAGCAGCGGCAGGCAGAGCCTCAAGGTGCGATCGCTCAGACAGAGCTGGTACCGATAGTGGCGACGGTGATGGTGTTTCTACTGCTGCGGGTGGCTCCTGTGCTAACCGTTGGAACAACCGCTCTTTAAGGTCAGCCGCTATGGGTGCTGAAGGAAGAGCATAGGGCAATGCATTTACAGTCAACTGATGCTCTGCCAGTTCTGCTGCCAGTTCTGGATACTTGATCGCCTGCGCCTCTACCCAGCGACGATCGTCGTCGTTAAGCATATCAAGCGCATATAGCGGAGCCAGCTCACAGAAACAGCGGTCTTCAGCGTTCATTACAGTAATAAATGGTCTAGATTCCTATCCTAGCTTGGCTCCCAGTTACCGAGAACCACCCGCAACTTACTTAAACCCAATCGAATGCGAGTTTTGACTGTGCCCAGGGAAAGGTTCGTTTGCGCTGCAATTTCTGATTGGGTGAGTCCTTTGTAGTAAGCGAGTTCGATAACCTGGCGTTGCGCTTCGGGAAGTTGACTGAGGGCAGCTAACACTCGATCGTGGCGCTCTGAGATCAGGACGTTTTCAATGGGATCTACGCCAGGAGTAGGGGTTTGGATCTCTGCAAAATTCTCTGACGCAGCCGTAACTTTAGTAACACGCTGCAAAGTACGTAAGCGATCGAGGACACGGCTGCGGGTCATCATAAACAGCCAGCTATCGACGCGCCCTTTGTCAACGTCATACCGGGCAGCGGTACGCCAGACTTGAGCGAAGACATCTAAAACAACTTCTTCGCTTTCTTCTGCGGATCTCAAACTTTTGAAAGCAACGGCGTAAAGCACTCGCGCGTAACGATCGTACAGTTCTGACAGTGCCGCCTGGTCGCGCTGGGCAATTCGAATCAGCAGCGCAGCTTCATGTGAGGGTGGTTCGGTCACCATTCAGAGGTCATGACATCCTACATTCGCTTGCAGTTTAAGCAAGGTCTTTCGTTTACACGCAAGAACAGGCATGATGTCATTTAACCATAAGTGGCAACGCACCCGGTTTTGCTGAGCGATTTGCTTACTGGAAGTAGCTCGAACCGCTGTGAGTAATTTGGGGTTGGTAGAGGCGATCGCGCACCCGTCTTGCCTTCAGCTTGGCTTGCCAGTCTCGAATAGCCATCGCTGTGCGCGTCGTTGGCGAAATGTAGCCCTCAGCCTCCGGTTCGCTAGAGCTAGCAGTCAAAAAAGGTTTGGGCTTAATATTCATACAATGCACAAGGTTGTCAAAGTATGGCTCTAGCTCGAGCGATCGAATCACCTCACCGACTGACTGAAACCGCTCTTGGGGCGAAACCCGCAGCAGCTTGCTCAACACTCTACCGAAGTGATCGCTCACCGAAATGTGGTCACTCCAGCGCACATCCCCAGTCAAAAAATCATAGTCAAACTCCAGCGGCGGCTTGCCCGACAAAAGATAGAGGCAGGTAACGCCCACTGCATACAAATCGCTTGAGTAAATGGGGCGAGACGCAAGCTGCTCGGGTGGCGCAAACCCAACTGTGCCCACAAATTGCGTGGTAATTGGCTTTGCACTGGCATCGCTGCCCTGCACAACATATTCCTTCACAGCACCAAAATCAATCAGCACCAGCCGACCATCATCGCGGCAGCGAATCAAGTTCGGTGGCTTGATATCGCGATGGATGACACGGTTGTTGTGTACATATTGCAGCAAAGGTAAAAATTCGCGCAAAAACTGCTTTACCCCAGTCTCGGAGAAGGGTCCGTGACGCTTGACCAGCTTTGTTAGCGTATAGCCTCGAATATATTCCTGCACAAGGTAAAACTCGCCAGCCGTTTCAAAGTAGTTCAGCAAATGGGGAATTTGGGCGTGATTGCCGAGCTTCGCTAACGTGGCAGCTTCTTGCTCAAAGCGTTTGCGTGCTTGCTGTAGCGCAGCAGCATCGTTCACTTTTGGGCAAAGTTGCTTGATAACGCAAAGTGGCTGACCTGGCAGAAAGACATCCTTCGCCAAAAAGGTGATGCCAAAACCGCCCCGACCAAGCACTTTAAGAATTTCATAACGATCGAAAAAGCGCTGCTCTGTCCCGCACAGTTGCCCCAAGCGTGTTTGCTCATGCACATCAGCACGAAAGTTAGATAGATCAGTCACTGAACGATTCATCAGAGAGCCAAATAATTGCGTACATTTTGATCGGCTTGTAGCATTTATACCAGTAAGCCGACAACGGTAGATGCAAGAGTTGGTAGAGGAGGCAGAGTCGGTAGAAGAGGCGAGGGGCAGCCGACTGAGAGTAAAAGCGCGATCGTCGTGGAGTCTATCGTCCGTCAAGCCTTAGCCTAAAAACCAGTTCAAGTAAGGATGGGTTCAGGTGCCAATCTGTCCTCAGTGTAAGAACAAACCTGGCGGCATGGCAAAATCTTTAAACTCTGGGCAATGCCACTGGGGTTCTTAACAGAACGCTTTTAATATGTCTCCCTCACCCATTACCCCTAGGGATCGATCGACCAAAAAGCGGTTACATCATAGCCCCGATCGTCCAGCATTTGCCGCAGCAGCGGGAGACTCAGACCAATGACATTGCTGTGGCAACCATCGATTTTTTCGACAAACAAGCCGCCTTTACCCTCCAGCGCAAAGGCTCCAGCACAGTGGAGCGGTTCGCCAGTCGCAGCATAGGCAGCGATTTGACGATCGCTCACATTGGCAAAATAAACCTGGGTGATCTGACAATGGACGAGCGGTGTGGGGCTTGGGGTATGGGGTGTCGGCGGGATCACGAGTAAGGCGTGTCCTGTGTAAAGGCGACCAACCTGACCACGCATTTGTTGCCAGCGTTCAATCGCCTCTTCGGTATCAGCGGGTTTACCGTGAATCTCGCCATTCACTGCCAGTACAGAATCACACCCTAAAACCAGGCGATCGACCGAGGCATGACGATCGAGCTGGGTCGCAACAGTGGTTGCTTTGCTGAGCGCTAACGCTTGCACCAG
>DATNQS010000067.1:0-5262 GCA_036703925.1 Candidatus Sericytochromatia bacterium | reverse complement strand
GTGTCAGGAAGGTCAACCACAATACGAGCGGGCTGAGCCATCAAGAAGTAGCGGGGCGTTGTGCCATCTTTGACCGTGATTTCAAGCTGATTAACGGTTGGGTCAAAGCTCCAGTTTGTGAGCGACGCTGCCTGCGCCGAGCAAAGAACCGCGTCTCCCACGATCGTACTTAAAGCAACAAGAGTCACCCAAAGTAACCGTGGCATACCCAACGACGACGCGGCTGGTTGTCTTACTTGAGGCTGAGATTCCGAAGGCTGAAATTCCGGCTTAATCTGACTTTGCATCACTTTAGTGCTGAACGCATCTAACAAATTTGGCTGACAGGCTTGGCTCGAAGCTGAAGCTGGATCTAGTCAAGTAGGCATACACGACTGACTGTAATACCTATTTAGGGATAACACCCGTTACTGCATCCCATGATGGCACTAGATATAGGGTTTGCATACTTTATGCGTTAAATTTTATTACGCCTTGCCTTGCTGTACGAGCGCCAGCACGTTAGCACACCGATCGCGGTAGTCCGACGTGTTCAATACAGGCGTGCTGTTAGCCAGCGCACTAGCAAAACCGTCTGTCTGTGCGATCGCATTACTCAAGTCAAGCCATGACTTACAACCACCATAGACAGGGTTATAAGGAATAATCTGCGGCTGAGCCAGCCGATAAACTCGTAGCAGCAGTACCTCGATCGGCTGACTAGGCTTCCACTTGAGCCGTTCTGCTGCAAAGGCTT
Source organism: Candidatus Sericytochromatia bacterium (assembly GCA_036703925.1). GTDB lineage: Bacteria > Cyanobacteriota > Cyanobacteriia > Leptolyngbyales > Leptolyngbyaceae > Stenomitos. Next base: position 4,526 of record DATNQS010000067.1, on the reverse strand, counting down.
CGTTCCAGATATGGAAGGGGAGCAAAGCTGCTAACGGAGCCGCTTCACTAACCTGAACACTATCCGTAATCGTTGCCCAAGAGCCAAGCCGAACCATTTCAGGATGCCACCCTGGTGTAACAGGAACGATAGCATTCGCGTACTGCTCCTTTACCAGGTGCGGCTGCTGATGCTCATAGGTGGGGTACAGCAAGATATGTTGGTGCGCGATCGTAAACTGCCCTTTTGCCTCACGCAGCCCACCCTTCCGCAACAGGACGATCGTCTCACCCTGCTCCAGTGCCGTCACAGCTACCTGCCATTCCTTCAGCCCATGCGTTACTGTCGGCAGGCTTTGCTTGGCGATCGTCATCCCACTCTCCTTTATCGCTTGCTTAAGTTCCTACTCCGTACTCCCCATTCCCAGTCCTATTTCACAAAAATCTTGGCAAGAAATTCTCCTGCCACCATCACAAACGGAAAAACAATACCTGCCATCCCGATCGAGCCACCAAACTGCCCCAACAGGCTAAGAAGAGTTTTGCTGCTGCTAGCAGCACGTTCATTCATCACTGCCACAAAGCGGGAACTGCCACCAAGCAAAAACGCGCCACCGATCCCTAGCGGAATGCTTAGACCAAACCAATACTTCAGTCGATCGCCTGGTTGAATGGCTCCGAGCCCCGGCAAGATCAGAAAACTAAACACCTCAATCACGATCCAGAGGGTGAAGCCCCTCATAAAGTCTTTCCGCCACAGGTCGTCAAAAGAAAAGTTGCTCATAAGTGACCCAAGGTTGATGCAAGCATAGAAGCAAGATACTTCAGAAATCGCTTTCTACACAAACTGAGCGCCTTTGTGCGGAGTATAGATAAGAGTATGCAGCGTTCTATGAGCTTAGGATGCTTGTCATACAGTACCAGCATCCCATACTGTCGCTACTACTGCCTTGAGACAAAAAGTAGCGATCGCTCGGTACAATCTTCAGCTTTTCTCAATGCTTTTGCGCTCAAGGTTGAGCCAGGTTGACTAGGATAAAGCTAAAGACGCGATCGCATTTACAAAAGCACCAGCCCTCAGTAGATGCGATAGCCACGTTACACCAACTACCAAAGAGACAACAATGACCACTCATGATCTCCTGATGCTAGTGCTGATGCTAAGTCCCGGCATTCTTCTTTCCGTTGCTGTTATGGGAATGTTTGCTGCTGGAGGTTGAGGGGAGGAGAACGAGGGATGAAGGCTAAAGGATGAGGGATGAAGGCTGGAAGTTTTGAGTTTTCTGCCCGTCTTCTGCTCCCTCCGCTTCCCTTGCGCCTTCTGCCTTCTGCCTTCTTTATTTAGCCAAGCCAATTTCTCGTAACCGTTGCTGTAAGTAGGCTCCGGCAGTGATACTTGGAAATCGTTGTGTTCCCTTAGCAACGCAACTGGGAAGTGGCGTCAGGTCAACGTCGGGGCGTGGATGCGCGAAAAACGGCATAGAGAAGCGCCGTTGTCGATCGTCCACAGGCTTGACGACCCGATGAGTAGTGCTTTTGAGCCGTCCGTTGGTGATCTGCTGAAGCATATCGCCGCTATCGACAATGATCTGTCCTGGTAATGCCCGAATTGATCGCCAGGTGCCATCCCGCTGCAATAGCTCCAGCCCGTCGTCGGTTGCTTCGCATAAGAGTGTCAGCAAATTAATATCTTCATGCGCCGCTGCACGCAGGCTAGCAGGATGAACGTCTGAGGCGATCGGGGGATAGTGAATCACGCGGAGAATAGTGTCACTGTCTCGCATCATGTCACTCAACAGAGACTCTGGTTCACCTAGATACAGGGCGCAAGCTTTCAGTAACGACATTGCACACGCCTCTAGTTGAGCGTAAAGCTGATTCATTACAGCGGCAAACTGCGGTACTTCTAGCGGCGAAAGATTGGCTGGATAACGAGCCGCCAAGGGATGGTCTGGTGGTAGCGATCGACCCACGTGCCAAAACTCTTTGAGATCTGGAACAGGATGATCTTTAGCGTGTTCGCGTCCAAAGGCTGTGAAGCCACGCTGACCCTGTAAGGCTGGCTCTTCATAGCGACGTTTTGCAGACTCCGGCAACGTAAAAAACGCTTGAGCCATCTCATAAGCGGACTGGATGAGCGTTGAGTCAACCTCATGATGGGTCACAGCAAAAAAGCCGATGTCTTCCAGGGCACTGCCCAGTTGGTGGATAAAGGCTTGGCGACGATCGTCCCTGTGATCGTCTCTCTGAAAATCGCGCAAATCCAGAACAGGAATGGTCTGTGTAAGAAGCATTATAACGACGAGAAGCGAACGACCAGAATAGGGTGTAGGGTGTGAAATGTCGAAAAGAGGAGACACACCTTTGGCACCCATTATTTGGCTTATTTTAGTCTACGCATTGCTAGTGGCGATCGGGGGCGTTATCGGCTACGTCAAAGCAAAGAGCAATCAATCGCTAATCTCAGGGTTGGGCAGCGGAGTCGCACTAGCGATCGCCTGGTACATTAGCCTTCAAAACCCTACGGCTGGCTTGGCACTGGCAGCCGTCATTGCACTTGCATTGCTGATTGTCTTTGCTCTCCGCTTTCGCGCCACTGGTAAGTTTATGCCCGCAGGTTTACTGGCAATTTTGAGTTTGATTATGACGGTTTTGTTTGTAACTGCCCTTTTCCTACCACAAGCCTGAACTGCTACTGCAATCTTTCCGGCACGACACACGTTTGTTAAGACGAGCGAGCAAGCGGGCGATCGCGTTGCGAAATGAGCCGCGGGAACGTTGTATAGAGTGAAAAGCGCTCTTAGCAAACCGTTCTATGATGAAGCAGTTGATTCCAGTCTGTTGGCGAGTGCAGTACAAAGCAATCCAGCGATCGACGGCTGATGTCTGGACAGGGCAGCGTTCAAGATTTGTGCCCTTCAGCCCAATGGATGACAGCCAGGTACAACAATTTACGCCACAGGTGACGATTGCCCAACCCATTCCTGCCACGACCCTTTCCGAAAACAAAAAGCATAATTTGGCGCTGGCAATACAGCGTCTCCAAAATATCGTTGTGCAGCCTGGAGACATCTTCTCCTTCTGGCATCTGGTCGGGCAGCCAAACCGCGCAAAAGGCTATCTCGAAGGACGAACAATTATTCAAAATCAGCTCAAAGCAGACATCGGTGGTGGGCTTTGCCAACTCTCTGGTCTGCTGTATGTTTTAAGCTTAAAAGCCGGACTCAAAGTGCTGGAGCGCCATCCCCACTCGCAAGATATCTATACCGATGCCACTCGGTTCGCGCCGCTAGGCTCCGATGCCACTGTTGTCTATGGCTACAAAGATTTTCGGTTTGAGCAGACGCTTGCTGTACCCCTCTGCCTTCGCTTTGAATTGAGCAATCGAGCAATCTGTGCGATGCTCTGTGCACCTCTGCCTATTTCGGAGTACGCGATCGACTTTCAGCGAGAGAATGTGGATGGTGGCATTAGGGTAAATGCCGTGCGCTTACTCAACAGCGAGACGAATGTTGAAGTTCTACATTCCACAGTGTATCAAACGAGACAAACCAAACTAGCAGGAGCCTGAACCCTGCAACACTCCAGCATCATGCAGGTACAACAAACGGTTACAGATCCTCTGGATTAATGCCCAGTGCCTTCAGTTTGGCAGCTAGTTTTTCCGATCGCTGCCGTTCCTGTTCTAACTGCTGTTGGGCTTGCTGGTTCTGCTCTACCAATTCGAGGTAGGTCGCAAACTTTGTGCCATCGGGTTGGTAAATTTCTAGCTCACCCTCGACTAGCTCAAAGCGAACGGACAAATGAGGACTCACCCAGCCAAGGGGGGTTTCGATCACTTCGAGGAAATCGCCGGAGCGGAGCCAACCGCTAAAGTCTCCTTTGTCGGGATCGTAAAGATAGTATTCCTCGACTCCATAGCGCTCATAGAAGCGAAACTTCTTCGCCATACCCACTAGCGTATTGCCAGGGGAAAGAATTTCAAACGCAACTTGAGGCGCGATGTTGTCCTCTTTCCACTGTTGGTAAGAACCACGGTCGCCTTTCGGACGACCAAAAATCACCATCGTATCGGGAGCCGCTCTAATGGTGTTGTCGCCCTGAACGGGATACCAGAGCAAATCGCCTGCTACGAAGACATTGGGGTCATGTTTGAACAGGGCTTCACAGCCCAGCTTGATATAAACAATCCAGTTAAATTGCTTCGTATTGTCAGCCATTGGTTGCCCATCGCTGTCGGGATAGCTGATGTCTTGATTAAGTGCAGGCGATCGTGTCATGGCAGCTTATCCGTGCGTGTTGGCAACAGCAAATGGAAGCACCTGATTTAACTTACCACTCCGAAAACCTTCCAGGTCAAGGGTGACGTAGAGGAAGCCAAAGGATTGAAAGGTCGCGACCAGGGTAGGCAAATCTGTAGTCAGGACAAACTCTTTAAGCTGCTCGGCAGGAAGCTCAATCCGAGCGGTATCGCCTTCAGAGCGGACTCGAAAGGTGCTTAACCCCATCCGTCGCAGTGAGGCTTCGGCTCGACCCACACGCTGTAGT
>DATNQS010000066.1:0-2392 GCA_036703925.1 Candidatus Sericytochromatia bacterium | reverse complement strand
GACTGGTACGCGGAATCAGTTCAATGCCGAAGGCTGTCACTTTGCGATCAGCAAGCCGCTTGATCCCACCTGGATTGCCGAGTGGATCTAGAAAACTGATGAGCGTTGCGCCTTCGTGCAGCAAATCCGTCTCGTGTTGCCCATCTGCCCGCTCTCGGGGTGGGCTGACCTTCAGCAGCACATCTGCTTCACGCCACAAGTGTGCTGTATCGGTGATGATCGTCGCTCCTGCGGCTTCGTAAGCAGCATCCGCAAAAAATGCCTGTTCGCCTGCGCCTGCTTCTACCCAAACCTCTAAACCCTGCTTGACCAACCGGCTTACAGTGTCTGGGATGAGCGCAACTCGACGCTCTCCCATTTCGACTTCTTTCGCAACACCGATCTTCATGAATGCTCCTTTTCAAACTGTGATTGTTAAAGAGTGATTTTGATCATTGCTTCAGCAGCAGAAAAGCTGTGAAACAGCCACCGGGGTGCATCCACTCCTAAAGCGTTCAGCCGTTGAGGGTCACTTTTGCACACCACTTTTGGCAGCACAGATGTTGCTAGCGCACCTGATTTTACCAATGCAACCGGCAACGCCAAAGCACTTAAGCGCTCACCCTAAACGATCGCACTAACCCTGTATCCTATGTTAATTCTCAAAAGCGCAGTCAGTTTTTTAACTTGTCTTATGATTGCCACTTATAGATTAAGCATCAATAGATAAGATTTTTGCTGTTAGAGGATTTCTTTTGAAGACCATCCATCCTAAAGTAGTACCGGCAACCACATAGCTTTACCCTCTATGCAGGGCTGCGCTCAGGCAGAGTCGATCGCCAAAGGTGGTTGAATAAACAAATTGTAAGCCTAAGCAAATTGTAAAAGTAAACGGCTGCAAAGCGAGGTGCGTTCCTGATAAGGCACTTTTAGCCGTTATCATCGTCTAGCTGCTTGACCTGTGCTTATAGATACATACTCTTAGCGTAGGACTGACGACCCTCAATGCTGGTCTTGAATCGTCTGAGCGAATACGCGCATGAGTCATTCACTCATCAATCCTGATAGAGTCTACTTAGCGCGAAGATTAGCGAACTGTTAACCAATCTCTGCCACTTGAGTAATCCGCTTATGTTTTCTAGATCCTTTGTTAAACGTGCTCTGTCGGGGCTTGCGATCGCAGGCGTACTAGTGGCAGGGCTTCCACTGCTTAGTTTTGCTCAGGGGCTACCAGGTCTCACTATTTTTGGCGGTGTCAAAGGTGAAGATAACCTGAACTACCGTTTAGACTTTGGCGGCAGAGCCAACGTTGCCGGTGAGCGCTACCGTTTGAGACTTCCTGCTAAGAAAATGAAGCTGGCAGTGGCTCAATTTTCAATCGCTTATCCCGATTACTTTGAAGGGGAATTTGACCCGAAAGATGTAGAAGTGATCGTCAAAAACAAAGCAGTGCCTCTACAAGAAGTGAACTGGAATAAAGAAAACAACTTCATCGAGATTTTTCCAACTGACCCCGTGCCCGCAGGCAGCAGTGTCGAAATTCAGCTTGCCAATGTGCGTAACCCAGACCCTGGCGTTTACTACTTCAACTGTCAGGTGCTTTCACCCGGCGATACTCCTCTTTTGCGTTATCTCGGCACCTGGGTGATTTCGATCGGCAATCAGTGACCCTCTCAACATGACTCAACGTGGCATTACGGCTGAGTGACGATCGCTGACTGATACCTGAAATCATGACGAATGTGCTTCAGCTTACTAAAGCGGTGGTACAATCGAAAGCTGTGGCTTTGAGAGCCTTTGCTGGGAACTTGGGGAAATACCAACCATGACAAAACGAACTTTAGGCGGCACCAGTCGCAAACGCAAACGTACCTCTGGTTTCCGCGCTCGCATGCGTACTGCAACCGGGCGACGGGTCATCAAAGCACGCAGAACAAAAGGGCGCATTCGTCTAGCTGCTGCCTAATCCCACTATTCTGGGGTGTAGGCTGTGGCGCTATCCAAAGTAAATCGTCTTCGGTCTAGACAGGACTTTAATGTTGTTTATCGCAAAGGTATTCGGCGGAAGAGTAGCCATCTGACATTACTTGCGTTGCAACAATCGCATGGGAAGAAATCCATGCCAAGCAATGTTCTTACATGTCCAACGCCTGAGCCTGCATCGGCAGCACCTACTCGCGTAGGAATCTCGATTAGCCTCAAAGTGAGCAAGCGCGCTGTAGTACGTAACCGCCTAAAGCGCTGGTTAAAGGTAGCAGCACGATCGTTGTTGTGGAAGTTTCCAGTTGGGTGGGATATTGTTGTGCTCGTCCAGCCAGAAGCAACACAGTGCGATTATCGACAATTTCTGCAAGAATTAAAGCAGTTGCTGATAAACGCTGAGGTATGCGATGGGGATTAGCGAAGATATCTA
>DATNQS010000065.1:0-1808 GCA_036703925.1 Candidatus Sericytochromatia bacterium | reverse complement strand
ATTACCGACGATGAGAGTGCTGGGTGCCGATTGTTGGTTAGGTGTTGGGGATGGCAAGAATTGTCCCCTGCTGTTGCCCTGTCGCTCCCGTTGCTTTCGGGTTAGCTCTAACACTTGAATGGCTGGCGCGGTGACGATTGTGTGGTTTTCGATTAAGTAGTTGCCGTTTGCATCCTGAAGGGCGACAAAAGGAACCAGAAAGAGGGCTTCTTGAGGGATGAAGACAAGGCGGGCACTAGGGCTACGAGGTAAAAGATCGGCGATCGGCTCAATGAGAAGTTGATGCAGTTTTCGTAGCCCCGGCTGCTGACGACGCTGCTCCATACGTGCGCTCGACGAGGACAAGGTTGGCGTAGACTGAAGCGGCTCGACGCTTTCCAGACCACGAACTTTTTGTGCCAGGTCGCGACAGATCGGTTGTGGTGTCAGACAGCGGGCAAGGCGAACAACATCCACCAGCGCGATCCCGTTTTGCCACAGTGGTTTGAGGTCAACGCGCCGAACAGCGACCTCACCCGTTGGCTGCACAACCCAGATTAGGAGTTCGGCTTCTCTAGCACGCTGCTTTCCCTGTACCTTGAAGTCGTCATCTGGCACGATCGCATACTCCACTAAGGTGGCGTTTTGCTGGCGCGCTACAGCTTTAATTGCAGCGATCGTGATTGGCTGCACTGCTAGTAGAGAGTTGTTGGCTCCTGGGGGCTGGTTCGGCTCCTGATCATTTGGCTCGCTTCCGTCTCCTGCGTCTACACTCCTTGCCACCTCGCTGCCGCCCCTTGGTAGCCGCTGCGCAAGCAATTCTACAAATGCCCGTGCTCGTCCATGCTCGGTGATTTCCAGTGCTGCTTCGGGCTTTTGGGCAGCCAGTAGAATTTGCTGAAGCAGGTTATAGGTGTAGATTTGGGTATCAAAAATGGAGGCTTTGTACGTGTCATTCAGTCCGGGACGGAGGGCATCAAGCAACTGGATGGCTGACCGCAAGCGCTGTTCGGCGTCTGCCAATCTGCCAGCACCAAAGAGAGCATGACCCAGGTTGTTGAGTGTCAACCCTTCAAGCTGCGGGTCGTTAAGGTGTTGTGCGATCGCCACGCTTTGCTCGTAATAATTAATTGCTTTGGGAAAATCCTTTAAATCTTCGTATGCTAACCCCAAACTACCCAGGGCTTCTGCGGTTCGTTTGCGACTGTTGATCTGCTGCGCGATCGTCAAACTTTCGTTGTAGTAACCGATCGCTCGCTTGTAGTCCCTGCGAACGTGATAAACACTGCCCAAATTGATCAGCGTACTTGCTTGCCCTTCGCGATTACCCGTAGCTTTCGCCAGTGCCAAACTGTTTGTCTGCGCGACGATCGCCTTTTCATGCTGACCAAGGTTGGCATACACGCCGCCCAAATTTCCTTGAGCAACACCTTCTCCCGCTCGATCGCCCCGCTGTTGAGCCAGGTTCAAACTCTGCTGGTAGGCGATCGTCGCATTTTCATAATCGCCCAGGGCTTCAAAGACATTACCCAGATTGACCAAGACTTGCCCCAAACCTGCACGATCGCCTAGTGACCGCATCAACTTGCCAGCTTGTCGGTGCGATTGTAGTGCCTGGTCATAGTTGCCGAGTTCTTTGTAGGCAATGCCCAGGTTGCCAAGCGCCTGAGCTTCACCTTGACGGTTGCCCCATGAGTAAGCCAGAGGCAAAAAGGCTTCTAACGCCGCGATCGCATCCCGATAACGCTCCAAGGCAACATATACCGCACCTAGATTTGCCAGCGCGATCGCCTCGCCTGCACGGTTCTGGTGTTTCTCATAGCCCGTAT
>DATNQS010000064.1:0-9592 GCA_036703925.1 Candidatus Sericytochromatia bacterium | reverse complement strand
ACCTGCTGTGCCGCACCCCAGAGATAGGTTGCAGTGGCGATCGCGGCTGGCTCTTCCGTTGTCACCAAATAAGCTGCCACTCTATTGGGATCAGCCAATGCCTGTCTACCCTGCTCCAGAATATTGGTTGCCTGCTTGGCGGCTGGCTGATTGAAAAGATCGTCCGTCCAGCTCACGTTCAACACAGCACTAGCAAGCGGCTGCAAGAAGGGCGTGACCGTCTTACCCAAATCTGAATCAGCAAAAACCTTACGAAAGCGACGGGTATACCAGCTCAGAATCTCAGGCATGCCAAACAGCCGGAGCGTTGCCTGGTCGCCTGCACCGTCATAGACAATCACATCGTACTGACCACTTGCATCGTACTCACGGAGAGCATTCAAGATGAGCGCATTGTCCATGCCAGGTAAAACCCCTAGCTCTTGCCCAAAGACTTCTTTAAAGAACGGCGTGCGAAGGTACTGCGCTTCCAGTTTTTTTACTTCTTCCCAACTGCGTTCGAGCAGGGCAGTGGCTTGAAACTGTACCACAAAAAAATTGGGCGCTAGTGCCTGCGGCTCAACACCGGGAACCTCACCCAAGAGAATGCCTAGAGCAGCTTCTGGTTCCTGAAATGCCAGCAGTACCCGTTGCCCCTGAGCCGCAAAACGTTTAGCCGCTGCGATCGCGATCGTCGTCCGACCCACGCCACCCTTACCCAAAAAAGTCAAAATTCGCGCCATGTGTTCTAACCCCAAGCCCAATGCCTAACGTGTGCCAGCCGAAATTCGCCAGCATTTCCCCTTATGGTAACGATTGCTCAGAATCCGCACACATTTGTCTACAATGTGGCACATCTGTAAACGGAAGCGATTGCACTGTGATGGCGCGATCGTCTGCTTAAGCCCAAACAACGAGCCGAAACGTGATCAATTGTCCACTGTTACAGGTCTCACCTCATCCTCAAAAAACCACGTTGCTGAATTGTCCGTAAACTTCACCAAAAATCCAACGCCGCTCCCATCGGTCAGCTTGTAATCCTGAACCACACCGATCTGCCCCAACCGCTTAGCAATCAAGGGAGACACACGATCCCGCAACCGATACACACACACTTTTTGACCGACTTCCATCGTCACTCCAAGACTATTAAAACCAAGGATTAGTGTATCAGCGTCAGGGGGAGAAAAGGGCACAGGGGTAGCAAGAATGTGAGGTACGAATCGTAAGAGGATGGTTGGCCTTTTGAAGCTTAAACTCCTTCCTCTGCTTTTTCTGCGTCCCTGCCTCCTCTACCTTCTCTGCTTTTTTCACTCTTTCCTCCCGCATCCCTAAACGCATTAGAATTCATAGAGTTCAACCGTTTATAAAACACCATGCTGGCAAAACGAATTCTGCCCTGTTTGGATGTCAAAGCAGGGCGCGTGGTGAAGGGAGTCAATTTTGTCGATTTGCGGGATGCTGGTGATCCTGTCGAGTTAGCGCAAGTCTACAACCAGGCTGGAGCTGATGAGCTGGTGTTTTTAGACATCACGGCAACGCATGAAGACCGGGGCATCATTTTTGATGTGGTGTATCGCACCGCAGAGCAGGTTTTTATTCCGCTGACAGTCGGCGGTGGCATTCAAAACTTAGAAACTATTAAACAATTGTTGAGAGCAGGAGCTGATAAGGTAAGCATCAACTCAGCAGCCGTGCGTGATCCCAATCTGATTGATCGTGCGAGCGATCGCTTTGGCAACCAATGTATTGTGGTCGCGATCGATGCTCGTCGTCGTCTGGATGTAGATAACCCTGGCTGGGATGTGTATGTCCGGGGTGGGCGAGAGAATACGGGCTTGGATGCGATCGCCTGGGCAAAAAACGTCGAGCAACGCGGTGCTGGCGAACTGCTGGTAACAAGCATGGATGCAGATGGCACCCAGGCAGGGTATGACCTGGAGCTAACGCGCACGATCGCCGAACAGGTTGAAATTCCCGTGATCGCATCCGGTGGTGCAGGCAATTGCGAACATATCCACTCCATCCTCACAGACGGTAAAGCAGAAGCGGCGTTGCTTGCTTCTTTGCTCCATTACGGGCACCTAACGGTCTCTCAGATTAAGTCTCATCTCGCTGCTCAACAGGTGCCTGTCCGCCTCGTCTAAGCGCTCTTTCTACGAGTGCCCTTGCAGCTAGAGTACTTCCCAAAGAATCGCTTAAGTAGTGCCTCTGAAGCCAATGTCGATCAACTAAATCTGACTAAATCCTAGCGATCCGATTTTAGCGATTGGAGTCGATCGGTCTGATGGTTTGCAAGGATGACGGAATCTGAGAATCGGTTACAATACTTTAAGTATGCTGATATTTATTCTTGTTTTCGTCATCGCTCTGGTTGCCTGGTCGTTGCATCTGATGCAGCAAGCAGTCGATCACGATGAGTTTTCGCTGATGCTAGCTGGTACACTAGTCGCGGCATCAGCGGCAGCAATGCTTGTAGTCTATTTTTTGATGGGCAACTACATTGGGTATCTTACCGCTACACCACCAATCGCCAACTCTCGTCCTGCTTCTACAGATGCCACGGCATGGGTTTTAGAAGTAGACGATAGCGAACTCTCTACAAGCTTTTTTCTGTCTGGTGCGCTGACACCGCTTACGTTCCCAGTCGGTGAGCCGAAACCGTTGTAATTTCCAGTTGTAGCGCTTGGCTTTGGTAGCTTCTCGCTTTTAAAACACTTTTCAACAGCGCTTATTCAGCAACGACTGTAAACATCTTTTTCTTAGTCATGAGGAGAAGCGATCGAGGCTTTAACTATTTAAGGCAGTCATTAGCGTTATTTTTGCGATCGAGTTAGAAACGTTGCAAAAGTGGCAAGACTAGGTTTCATGCAGGCAGTAATGCAGTGTTGAATCGGGTGCCAGTGCAATTTAGCTTGGTGCTGTGTGCGTTTCATCAAGACGCAGCGTTTATGATGAAGACGTTTTTACTCAATTGCCTGACTGCCTGACTGCCCTGGATCTGTCGCTATGCAGAGCTTTGAATACCATCCTCCCTCAGTCTTGCCAAAGGAGCTAGCTGGAACTATGGACTACGCCATTCCTGATCTCGATACCCTTAGCCGCCAGTTGACGAGCTTGGACCGGGCTAAAAAGGCAAAAATGCTGGTAGTTGACGATGAACCGGACAATCTTGACCTGCTTTACCGGACATTTCGGCGCGACTTTCACGTGCTGAAGGCAGAAAGCGGTGTGCGTGCCCTTGAACTGCTGGCAGCAGAAGGTGAGGTTGCAGTAATTATTTCTGACCAGCGGATGCCAGAGATGAAGGGCACCGAGTTTCTGAGCCGCACGGTGCCTCAGTTTCCAGATACCATGCGGATTATTCTCACAGGTTTTACAGATGTTGAAGATCTGGTTGAGGCAATTAACTCTGGGCAAGTTTATAAGTACATTACGAAGCCGTGGGACCCGAATGAACTGAAAGCAGTGGTGCAACGCGCTGCCGAAACCTACGAACTGTTGAAACAGCGTACCGAAGAACTCCGACGATCGCAGGCGCAAACGGCTCTCCTGACAACGATTGTACGGGCTGCCCAAGATGCCACTCATTTAGAAGCCTCTTTGGAGCCGATCGCGACAGCCTTTGGCAAAAGCTTCCAGGCAGATGGCAGCCTTTTGCAATTGGTCGAAGGCAATAGTCTGGTTGCTAGCCAGGGCAAGTTCAGCCTTAATGGTGCTTTAGATAATTGGCTAGAGAAAGATCCTTTAGTAGCTGCGGCGATCGAGTCTCAAAAAATGCAGGTTGCTGTTAACATTCCGGCGGATGCAGCGCTTGCAGCACTGGATCACTATACGGCCTCGGGCGTGCAGGCGCATTTGGTGGTTCCTGTTAGCTATCGTGAGGAAGTGCTGGCGGTGCTCTCGTTGCAATGGCACCAACCCTGTACCTTGCGGGAAGATGAACTCGTCTTGCTGCACCTTTCTGCCCAGCAGGTTGCCTTAGCATTAACCTGTGTTCGGTATTACCGTCCCGTTGCCTGAGCTAAAGACTAGAGACGGTAGACTGTAAGCGTTGAACTAAATGAAAGGTTCAGCACTTAGCGTCTACTGTTTAAAGGTCCAGTACTGAGAATTCAGCCAGCATGACTGCCGATCGCGTTCGCACGCTTTTTAACCGCATTGCCCCTGTTTATGATCAGTTAAATACCTCCCTTAGTCTGGGGCAGCACCGCGTTTGGAAGCAGATGGCAGTGAAGTGGAGCGGAGCAGCAACGGGCGATCGTTGCCTGGATGTGTGCTGTGGCAGTGGTGATTTGGCGCTTTTGTTAGCTGATTGCGTGGGTTTGCAAGGACACGTAATTGGCATTGATTTTGCTGCGGCACAGTTAGCGATCGCGCAGCAACGTGCCCAGGCGCGTTACCCCCAGCCATCGATTACCTGGCAAGAAGGGGATGCTCTGGCATTACCCTTTCCGGCTAATCACTTTGACGCTGCCACAATGGGCTACGGGTTGCGAAACGTTACTGATATCCCACGTAGCCTCCGCGAACTTCAGCGCGTCCTGAAACCTGGCGCTAAGGCTGCCATTCTCGATTTTCATCGTCCGTCAAACGCGGTGATACGCAGCCTTCAGCAATGGTATCTAGAGGCGATCGTCGTACCTGCCGCACAAAAATTTGATTTAACTGACGAATACGCCTATATCGCTCCTAGCCTCGATCGCTTCCCTACTGGCACTGAGCAGGTGATGTTGGCGCGTCAGGCTGGCTTTGCTACTGCCACACACTATCCCATTGCTGGCGGTACGATGGGAGTGTTGGTGGTGATGAAAGGTTAAAGCTAAAGGCTAAAGGCTAAAAGCTAAAGACTAAAGTATTTATCCTTCATCCTTTATCCTTTATCCGTCTCTTCCTTGAATCTCTCTACGCTCTGGCTGTTTATTGCTCCACCTGTGGTCGGCGGCATTATTGGTTATTTCACCAATGATATTGCCATCAAGATGCTGTTTCGTCCCTACAAACCGCGTTACATTGGCGGGCGACAGGTGCCGTTTACACCGGGGCTGATTCCCCGTAATCAAGAGCGTCTGGCAAAGCGCATTTCAGACACCATTATGGGGTCATTGCTCACGCCAGACGAACTGCAAAAGCTGGCGAAACGGCTGTTACAAACAGAGCGGGTACAAGGGGCAATCTCGTGGTTGCTCAAGCTGGCACTGGAGCAGATCCAAACGGATGAGGAACAAAAAACAGCGAAATTGCTGGCCAGCATTTTGCAAGATCTATTAGGTCAGTCGTTGCCACGGTTGCTGAAGGTGCTAGCCCGTCGCGAAGATTTTCTAGAGACACAGTTGAATCAAGTTTTTGATCAAGTGTTGCTAGAGTTTCAGCTCAATGATGAGCAGTCTGTGAAATTGGCGGACTGGCTGTTGCAAGTGGTTGTACCGCCAGATTCAATCCGGTTGGCGCTGATTGATTTTTTGACCGATCGCAACATCCAGGTCATCGACGAAGGCTTTCGTGAGCGCACCAGTGGCACTTACTGGGTGGTTGCCAACCTGTTTGGTGTCCGCAACTCTCTGACGCGGCTCCGTACCTTCTGTCTGGATGAGAAAGAAGCCAGCAATATCCGCATTGCAGACCTGGTTTCGACACTGAACTTGCGGCGACGGCTCCAGGAATGGCTGCAAAATTTATCGTTGCAAAACTTGCCCATCTCAACCGTGCGGCAACTGCGAAAAACCATGCGTGACAGTGTGCGCGTCTACATTCAGGACAAAGGTTCTGATGTGCTGGAAGAATTGGGCAAGTCTGTTGATTGGGCGAACGTAGCCACGCTCATTCTCAATCGCTTACGCACGTCTGAAGTAGTAAATGCGTCGCTGGAAGTGGTTAGCCTGGATTTGGCACTCATCCTGGAACGCTATCTGGAGCGTGATTTAGAGTCATTGGTGATGCAAGCGATTCCCATTCTCAATATTGATCAGGTGATTATTGAGCGCGTCCAAGCGACATCGCCCCAAGACCTTGAAAATGCGATCAATGGCATTGTGAGAAGTGAACTACAGGCGATCGTCAATTTAGGCGGGATTCTGGGGTTTGTGATTGGGTTGCTCCAGAGTGGCGTGCTGCTGCTGCGCTAGCCAGAAGCTAGACTTTTTAAGAAATCCGGCTTCGATGCGTTTACCAGGGCAAACGACTGCCATCCCAGGAGAAAAACTCGCCGCTATCGCTTTCTTGAAGTTGATCGAGTACGGTTAGCAATTGCTTGACGGTGCGATCGACGGTAAAGAGTTTTTCTGGCGGCACATGACGCTGAAAGGGTTTCGATAACTGTGTGTCGGTAGTGCCGGGATGCAAGGTGACGACGATCGCTCGTGGACAGGTGCGCTTGTATTCGATCGCGGTTGAGCGCATGAACATATTTAACGCGGCTTTAGATGCTCGATAGCCGTACCAGCCACCCACGTGATTATCACCAATGCTGCCAATTTTTGCGGAAATAGTTGCTAGAACGGCGCGATCGCTATGCTTGAGCAACGGCTGTACGTGTTTTGCCAGCAGCACGGCACCAATGCTATTCACCTGAAAATAATGGAGCAGTTGATCAGCGTTGAGATGCCGCAAGCTTTTTTCTGGCTGCATGGCGCCTTCATGTAACACACCCACACAGTTGATGACATAGTGAAGGGCGGTGCTTTCTGTTTGAATCGCTTGCATCACCGCAGCAATTTGCGCTTCGTCTGTAATATCCATCGGCAAACAACGGAGACGCGGATCGGCGATCGCCAATAGCTCCGCTTGCGGGTTGCGGTAGGTGGCATAGAGGCGATCGACCCGGTTTGCCTGTAAGAACTGTCGCACAAACTCTAACCCAATGCCCTGTCCTGCTCCGACAATCAGCGCTGCTGTGGGCAAACGATCGCTACCTAGATCCCCACCTTCTTCAAGAAGTCGGGGATCTACAGATGTCGGGGCGTTGAAGCTAACAGCCGTCACGACACGTACTGTACCAACTCTTGAGCGGGGTAGCGTACTTTCGCCTGTGTTGCACTCTTATCGTCCTCTGCTCGATAGCCTGCCGGACAGACAACGACAGAGGCATAGCCTTGTTCTGTCAACCCTAAAATCTCATCGTATTTTGGTGGGTTGAATCCTTCCATGGGGCAAGTATCAATGCCTAACAGAGCGGCGCTTGTCATGAATTGCCCTAGCGCGATGTAGACCTGCCGCTTCGACCACTCATCAATGTCAAGAGGATAGGGAGGCTTAGCCATAAAGCCGTTGATTACCTTAGCAAACCCCTGCAAGTTTTCGATCGGCACCTGACGCACATCCGCCATATTTTGCATATAGCGATCAACGTCGTCTGTATTCAAACCTTTCTTGAATGCCAGTACTACTAGATGGGAGGCATCAACTACCTGTGTTTGTCCCCAGCTATGCTCAACTAACTGCTGACGCATTTCGGGATTAGTGATGACAAAAAACTTCCAGGGCTGTAGGCCAAATGAAGAAGGGGCAAGGATTAAGCTCTCTACTAGAGCTTGCCACACAGCTTCCGAAATCTTCTTGGTCGAATCAAACTTTTTGGTAGCGTAGCGCCAATGTAGCTGTTGCAGTAATTGTTCGGTTGAAACGACAGCCGTGCTCATATGTATCGCTCTGTAAAGGCACCCCGATTATAGCGAACACAATCGTCTGACCATTGAATAATCTAACTTAACGCCTCAAACTGCTGCCAGCAGAGGTAAAGCGCCCGTGGAACGTGGAAGCAGCCTTTCCATTTGCCACCTTTAAGGTTTAAGAGAACTTCGCCACGGCGATCGAGGTAGCCAAACCACTCTCCATATTGAGGATCGGCAAAGTGTGACCAGGTGTAGGTATGCAGTTTTTGATACCACTCCCAGCACGCCTCTCGTCCCGTCAGGCGATAGCCCATTGCCAGTGCTACCAGCGCTTCTAAATGCACCCACCACAGCTTTTGATCCCATTCCAATTGCTGGGTTGGATGACCCTCTGCATCCATAAAATAGTACAAGCCACCGTATTCTGTATCCCAGGCGAAGTTGAGACTATTGAGCACGACATCTACTGCTTGGTTAATGATGTTGGTATCGTTACGACGCTTCGCAATATCCATCACAAACCACATCGCTTCAATGCCGTGACCAGGGTTGATGAGCCGTCCTTCAAACGAATCGACGTGCGAACCATCAGGCGCAACGTTTTCGTACATGAGTCCCCGATCGCCATCCAAAAAATCGGTCATGACTTCTTGAACCGTAGCAGCCAAAACTCCCTCTAACTGGTCGCTCGGTAGCAACCAATCCATTTCTAGGGACAAATTTGCAAGAATCATCGGCACTGCCAGAGATTTCAACGGACGAGTGCCAGGAAACGTTTTGTTGTAGCTTCCCTTTGGGTTGTCCTTGCGCCGGAGCACATTGTTATACGCTTGCAATGCCACCTCTTTTGCCCAGTCTTCACTGGATGCCAGCGCATACTTGCTAAATGCCATCGCCGCAAAGCAGTCAGAAAAGATGTTGTAAGGTTGCACAAGCGGGTTGCCTGCACGATCGAGCGCAAAGTACCAGTTACCATCCGCATCGCGCCCATGCTTGGCAAGAAAATTCGCACCGTTCGCCGCAATTTTTAACCAGTGGTCGCGCTGCTCAGACTGGTTTCTAAGCTGGTTGTAGAGCATGGAGAACAGCCACACCTGACGGTTTTGCAACCAGATGAATTTGTCAGTGTCGTACACCTTGCCAGCACGATCGAGGCAGGTAAAGTAACCACCCTCCTCCCAGTCGATCGAATGCCGCTCCCAAAAGGGAATGACATCCTCCAGCAGCGCCTTTTTGTACTGGCTAGCCAGCTCTTTAAAGTCTTTTTCCATCAGTCTCCTTGCAGAATGCACTCACAAAGGTTACATGAATCAATCTAGAATCAATTAATTTTATCGGTAAATATGAGTAGGAAAATATAAAGCTTATCAAGAGCAGTCAGTATCTACCGAAGTGTGGTTATCCACCCATCAAAACAGCATTTCAACAGCGGAACTACAGCACATCGCAAGGTATCTTTTCTTATCCTTTCGGAAGCTTATTCCATGTCTATTGAGAGCAACTTGAACTACCTTTTCTTCGATAAAGCACTTCTTGAACGCGCACTAACCCGCAGAGCATACGCGGATGAGCAAAAGCATTATGGAAAGTCATACAAAGATCAAGACGCTTTTTGTACGCTTGGCGATGCTGTTATCAAATCTGTTTTAGCTGATTTGTTAATAGATTCTGGTTGCAAAACTAGTGCTGAAATCACTCAGAAAAAGGAGCTACTCGAATGCAAGAAAATGCTAGGAGAAGTTGCGGGTGCAGTCAAGGTTAATTCCTATATCAAATTTGGAAAGGGAGAAATTAAACAGAATGCCGACCAAAACCTTGGTGTTCTTGCTGAAACGTTTGAAGCATTGATTGCTGCTATTTACTTTGATGGTGGCTATGAGGCTGCGAAGCGAGTGGTTAGTCGCTTGTTTGAGCGGCTGATTTAGACAGTGCTAATTATCTATAGCAGTCCTAAATCATTTACGAGAATGAGATGCATTGAGAGAGGCTTCTAGCAGAAACCT